>BDTD01000022.1 GCA_002897635.1 bacterium BMS3Abin11
GTACTGGTACCGGATTGTGTCAAATTGACGCCCACCAATCTTGAGGGCCTGTCCTGGATGCCGGCTGACTGCGCCTATCGTCGTTTGGCAGAAGGGCAGGATCTGGCATGGTGGCACCCCCTGGTTTCTGGTTCATCGGAGACAGTGCATGAATCGGGGGTTTCAGTACGGGGAAAGGTTGTTATTGAGACCGAGGTGGACAGCGATGAGCTGGAGGATCATATCGTCGACTGGGTTAGATAAGGATTTACGTTTTACGGTTTATGTTTTACGTAATACGTAAATCGTAAAACCTAAAACGCTATCCTGGTTCTTTAACGTTTCCAGAAGGCAGGCGTCAACACAACCAACAACGAAAATAATTCCAGTCTGCCAAGCAGCATGGTAAAGCTTAGTATCCACTTCCCGGTATCACTGATAGAGCGGTAGTTATCAGCAACCTCACCCAGGCCGGGCCCCAGGTTGTTGAGAGTAGCAGCGATGGCGGAGAAAGCGGTAACAATATCTGAGCCACTCACCATCATCAGCAGGCTGAGGCTAACGAAGCTGGCCACATAAAGGGCAAAAAAGCCCCAGACGGCGTTGATAACACTATCAGGTACCGGTCGCTTATTGAGCTTTATCGGCAGCACTGCACTGGGATGCAGCAGGCGGTCAATTTCACGACGGCCCTGACGCAGTAATAGCTCCACCCTGATCACCTTCATGCCCCCAGCAGTAGAGCCGGCACAACCACCGACAAAGCTGCCTATGATGAGAAGAACAGGCAATACTCCGGGCCAGTAATTTAAACTATGGGCTGTAAAGCCGGTGCTGGTGACAGTTGTAATGACCTGAAACAGGCCATAGCGGACAGCGCTTGTGGTTTCTACAAAGGTTCCTTTGTAGATCAACAGGCTGATAGTGATCAGGGACAGGACAGACAGTATCAATAGATACGCCTTGACCTCGGAGTCGAAAAAATAATGCCTCAGGCTGCGACGATGTATGGCCAGGTAGTGTAGTGAAAAATTGATACCGGCCAGAAGCATAAACAACATCACGAGACCTTCGATTAGAGGGCTATTGAAGTAAGCGATGCTCGCATCATGGGTTGAGAAACCACCTGTTGCCATAGTTGAAAAGCTATGGCCAATGGCATCAAATAGACTCATGCCAGCTGCAAAATAAAGTGTGGCGGCAAGTACGGTAAGACCGAAATAGACGAGCCATAGAGCTTTAGCCGTTTCGGTAATGCGCGGTGTAAGTTTGTTATTTTTCATCGGGCCGGGCGTTTCAGCCCGGAACAACTGCATGCCGCCGACACCAAGAACGGGAGCAATTGCAACCGCGAGCACGATGATTCCCATGCCGCCTAGCCATTGTATTTGCTGACGATAATAAAGAATTGAGCGCGGCAGGTGATCGAGGCCGGTCAATACGGTTGCACCTGTGGTAGTCAGGCCGGACATGGACTCAAATACGGCATCAACGATAGACATTTGTGGGTCCTCTGACAGGATGAACGGTACTGCGCCTGAAAGTGCCAGTACCAGCCAGAACAAAACGACGATGAGGAAGCCATCACGAATCCGCAGTTCATCTGATTGCCTTCGGTTGGGAAGCCACATCAGTGCGCCGAGCAGCAGCAGGCCACCCCATGACTGTAGAAATACCTGCAGGGTGCCGTCTTTGTCATACCAGCCGATAAACAAGGGTGGCAGCATGCTCACACTGAACATGATTATCAGGAAGCCAAGAACTTTAAATATGAGACGTGATTGCATGTGGATCAGAACTAGAGTCAGATAAAAAATGCACTGACCTGAAACAGGGCGACGACTTCATTGATGTGCTTTTTTTCCTGCACAAACAGGATAACGTGGTCTTTATCGACAATGACAGTATCGTGATGGGGGATAATCACTTCGTCGTCACGCAGGATGGCGCCGATAATAGTACCTTTCGGTAAGGGGATTTCATCAATACTGCGACCGACGACTTTGCTTGATTTGTCATCAAGTGCGATAGCTTCAATTGCCTCTGCCGTACCCAGCCGCAGGGAGTGCACTGCCTCCAGGGCGCCGGTTCGAAACTTTGGCAATACGCTGCCGATGGTGGCCTGTTTCGGTGAATAGGCAATATCGATCATGGTACGCTCTATCAGATCTGCATAGGCAGTCCGGTTGACGATAGACATCACCCGGCGGGCGCCGAGTTGTTTTGCCAGCATGGCGGACAGGATGTTGGCCTCATCATCATTAGTGATGGCGCAGAAAACATCCATCCCGTCGATATTCTCCATCTTCAGCAGTTCTTCGTCTGCTGCGTCACCGATCAGGACTATAGTACGTTTGAGATGTTTTGAAACTTCATTGGCACGCTCAGGGTTATGTTCAATCAGCTTGACCTTGTAGTTTTTCTGCTCCAGTGCCTCAGCGAGCCGGAAGCCGATGTTGCCTGCGCCGGCAAGCATGATGGTATGTACCGGTTTGTCCAGCTTACGCATTTCACTCATCACGGCACGGATGTGTTCTGTTGCAGCAATGAAAAAGACTTCATCATTCTCTTCAATCACAGTGTTACCATCAGGCATGATTGCCTGACCCTGTCGGTAGATGGCAACAACTCGCGTTTCGATACTGGATAAATGAACCTTCAGTTCGCGTAAATGATGGCCGACCAGGGGGCCGTCATTGTAGGCTTTGATAGCGACCAGTTGAATGCGGCCATTTGCAAAGTCCAGTACTTGAAGTGCACCGGGTCTTTCAATCAGGCGTTGAAGCTCGGTGGTGACTATCTGCTCTGGGCTGATTATGTGATCAACACCCAGTCCTTCTGCAACGAAGGACGGGTCTTCGGCAAAATATTGCGTCGCACGGATACGCGCAATCTTCTTTGGCGTATGAAACAGAAATGCGGCAGTCCTGCAGGCAACGATATTTGTTTCATCACTATTGGTAACTGCGAGAATCAGTTCGGCATCGTCGCATCCCGCTTCTCGCAAGACATCCGGGTGCGATGCATGGCCATGTACCGTGCGGATGTCAAAACGGTTTTGCAGCAGGCTCAGGCGCGCCTCGTCGATATCAACGAGGGTAATATCACCACCTGCCTCACGCGACAGTATTTCGGTAATGGATGTGCCTACCTGTCCGGCACCAAGAATGATAATTTTCATGTTCGGCGGCTGTTCTTAGGATTAATATCCAGTGCCTTGAGTTTACGATAGAGGTGTGTTCTTTCCATGCCGACAATCTGGGCTAATTCACTGACGTTGCCGCCAACCTGTTTTAGATGGTGGAGTAAATAACTGCGCTCAAATTGATCACGAGCCTCACGCAGACTCTGGTTGTAATCAGGTGCTGGTTCAGATGACACCTCTGCTACCGTGCGTTTACCGAGTGCTGACTGCACCTCTTCAACGGTGACTTCTACTCCACGCTTTAATATCAGCAAACGTTGTATCAGGTTTTTTAGTTCGCGCACATTGCCGGGCCAGCTATACTGCCGGAGTATACCTAATGATGGTGTTGAGAACTGGCGAGCCGGAAGATGCTCAACCCTGGTCATATAGTCGAGATAATATTCAATCAGCATGGATACGTCTTCCGGATGTTCACGCAAAGGTGGTATCTGAATGGGTACAACATTTAGACGATAATAAAGATCCTCACGAAAATGGCCGGCAGTGACTTCCTCTTCAAGATTGTGCGTAGTGGCTGCAATAACACGTACATCCAGTTCAACGGGTGTGTTACCGCCCACGCGTAGAAAGCGGTTCTCCCGCAGGGCACCGATCAGCTTGGCCTGGGTCCCCAGATCCATGTCTGCAATTTCATCCAGAAGTAGTGTACCGCCCTTAGCCTGCTCAAATGAACCCGCCGTAACAAGGCCATCTTTTTCCGAGCCGAACATTTGAACGGCAATATTTTCTGCCGGGATGGCCGCCAGATTGATTGTCACCAGCTCGGCTTCAGCCCGTGGGCTGAGTTTATGTATCATGCGTGCGGCGATTTCCTTGCCGCTGCCAGGTTCGCCTGTGACCAGTACCCAGCTCTCGGTGTTGGCAACCAGCTTTATCTGCTCTCTCAGTTCTTGCATACTGCTGCTATCACCTATCGGTTCATTGAGTGGTTGTAATTGCTGTCGCAGCTGAACATTTTCATTGCGTAACTGAACATTTTGCAGCGCCCTCTGTACAGTGACCATGAGTTTTGCCATGGAGAGCGGTTTTTCAAGGAAATCATAGGCACCATAGCGTATCGCTTCTACTGCAGTTTCAACATTGCCATGGCCCGACATCATAACGACTGCGGGGGGTATATCCTCGCCATCCATCCATTCTTTAAGCAGGCTAATGCCATCGGTGCCGGGCATCCAGATATCCAGCAATACAAGATCGGGCTTGAAATCACGTAGTACTTTACGTGCCTGTTCAGCGTTAAAGGCAGTTGCGATGTTGAAACCTTCATCTTCCAGGATTTCCTGTACAAGCCGACAGATTTCTGGCTCATCATCAGTGATTAAAATGCGTTTGTTATTCATCATTTTCCAGATACGTAATGTTGCTGCTCATTTGAGCTGTATATTTTAAAGGTAATTGAATAGTAAAACAGCTGCCGTTATTTTCCATATTTTTTACCCAGATAGTGCCACCATGTTCATCGATAATCTTTTTCACGATTGCCAGGCCCAGGCCGCTGCCTTTTTCTTTGCTAGTGACATAGGGCTCAAACAGGTTTTCCAGCAGTTTTTTCTGGATTCCTGGGCCATTATCTTCAAAACGGATGGTGACGATGCCTGTCTTCTTGCCAGTGCCTGATTGCGTGCTGACCAGCAGTTGTGCATGTTCGGTATGCTTTAGTGCATGAGTCGCGTTGACGATGAGGTTATTAAAAACCTGACGCATACGTCCTGAGTCGAGCATCATTGGTGAAATGGAATCATCCAGAGACAGTTTGATCTCGACCGGTTCATTATGTCCTTTATGGAGCTCGACGACATCAGCGAGTAACTGGTTCAGATCCACGTTGTGAATATTCATACTGACCGGTTGAGCATAGTTGGAGAAGGCATTCACCATCTCTTTCATCGATTCAACCTGTTCAGAGATGGTTCGGGTTGCACGATCCAGTGTTTGTTTATTGCTGTCATTGAGGGTATGCAGATATTTTTGTCTGATACGTTCAGCTGATAACTGGATAGGTGTCAGTGGGTTCTTGATTTCATGCGCAAGACGTCTGGCAACTTCTCCCCAGGCGGCATCACGCTGTGCCTGCAACATGCCGGTAATGTCATCGAAGACAAAGACATAACCTGATCCACCCGGTAGCTTTCCAGGCAGGCGCGTGCCACGACAGAATAGAACCTGTTTCCCGTGTGAACTGAAGAGAACCACTTCTTCGTTCCATTCAGGCTGATTCGATGACATGGTCTCGTCTAGAATGGCGAAAAAATCTTTTAGCGACGGAAGTGTCAGGGCCAGGGAATGTAAATCCTGATCATACAGTTCATTTAGCTTTTCTATATCCAGTATTTCACCGGCCCGGCTATTATGGGCACGCAAACGTCTGTTGGCATCAAAGGACAGGACCCCGGATGACAGGTGCTTGAGTATAGTTTCCAGATAAGTATGTTGTTCGACCAGCCTGGTCTGGCTGTGTTGCGCATTTTCGCGCGCTTTGGAGATCTGCTGGGTCATGCGGTTGAATGATTTTAACAAAATTCCGAATTCGTCATTGGAGGTAACAGGTAGTTGTGTGTTGTAGTTGCCGTCGGCAACTGCCTGGGTGCCCTCAGCCAGCTCTCGCAATGGTGATGCCAGGCGCCGGGCAGAGAAAGTAGCAGTCCAGACAGCAAGTAGCAATGTCATCAAACTGACCAGGCTTAATGTCATGATAAAACCGAATTTGATCGGGCCGCGCAGGTAGAGTAATCGATCATATTCACCGATAGCCGCATTGATGCTGGATTCCAGATTTGCAAAGCGCAGGGGAATCGGTTTGATTGCCTGCAGTATATTCGGCGTCATACCCATCGATTTGGAGGGTACGAGAATGGCGATTCGAAGTATCTCGCCACCGTCTATGCCGGTTTCCTGATCTACGTAGACGCTCTGTGTGCTGAGTGCAGTGAAGACGCGCTCATCAGGCTGGGAAGGAAGTAATGTCCCTGGCTGCATGGAGCTGGAAGCAAGAATTCGGCCCCGCTGGGTAAACATAGCGGTTTCATTGTAGCCTTCATCACGCCGGATACGATCAAGCAGGCTGATTATTTCAAGGCTGTCAGTCGCTTCTTCTATATCCGGAACATAGCGCTTCAGAGTGTCGATCTGTCCTTCTTTCAACGATTTCAGAGATACCTGGCCAAGCAGAGTGGCATCGGACATCGCCTGCTCAATACGCACATCAAACCAGCTATCGATGCCGTGGCTGAGAAACTGTATGGATATGTAATAGACGACAGAGAGAGGCAGAAAGGCAAGCAGTGTGAACATACCTACCATGCGTAAGGTGAGTCGTGAACCGATAACCTTCGCACGAACCTGCTTGATCAATTTGTAAATACTGCTGAGATTCAGTACGAGCAGAATGAAAATACCAACCAGGTTGATGACGAGTAGTGGTGCATAGAGTTCAGACAACTGTGCCGAATTTTGTGCGGCAATGCTGAGCAGTAAAAGAGCCGCTAACAATATTAACGACAGAATCAGCGCCGATGCAGGACCGGTAATGATATTTTTTAGTGTTTGAGCGGCCATTCTGTCCACTTGCTGTTAAGGTGCCAGGACGATGAAAAATAGGCTAGTGGACGCATCATGGCTGGTAATTTACTCAGATCCAGCTTGATGCGTGTTTCGAGTATGTATTTTTTTTCAGGAAGTACTGGCTGTTCCAGGGGCAGGTTCAAATGTCTGAATGCACCTAATCTTTCCAGTGCTGCATGTTGGCTACCGAAGCTTTCCTGCTGATCAAGCAGGTCTGGTCTGCTGATCACATACTCATCCGATACCGGTTTGTAGAAGATGGCAATAGGCACGATCCAGATAGCCACTTCCTTGTCCCATACATAATTACGTACCCGTTTGAGAACAAACTCCATGTTCAACTGCAGAGGGATACTCTTACTCAGTGCTTTTCTTACATCACCAGTCAGGTTCAGGGTTAGCTTTCCATCAACCTGAATAGACTTACCGTCAAGGCGGGCTTCTATATGGTCAATTGTGAAGCCGCGACTGCTGGCAGCAAAGGACCAGAACGAGAGCAGCAGCAACAGATAAAGCGTGAGTTGTTTGTTAGTTTTTTTGCAGGCAAGCATAAAAGAAGCCGTCCATCTGGTGTTCGCCAGGCAGAATTTGTATCCCATACTGGCGTGAGTGACCGTAGTTTACATCTATACGCAGTTCTTTTGCATGGTCTTCTTGTGACAGGAAGCTGTTGATAACATTTTCATTCTCCTGTGGCAGGATAGAGCATGTAGCGTAAAGTAACTTCCCGCCCACTTTCAGCAATGGCCACAGTGCGGACAACAGCTGTAATTGTTGTTGCGCCAGCTGTTCGATATCGGTGGCTCTACGAAGTAGCTTAATATCCGGGTGGCGACGAATAACACCGGAGCCTGAGCAAGGGGCATCCAGCAGGATGCGATCATACTTCTGACCAGACCACCATGTTTCCGGCCTGCAGGCATCTCCCTGCTTTACGTCAACTTTATGCCCCAGTCTCACCATGTTTTGATTGATAAGAAGGAGGCGTTGTGGATCCAGTTCCAGCGCGGTCAGCTTTACCTTACCACTTGATGCCTCTGCTATATGAGCCGTTTTCCCGCCAGGCGCGGCACAGGCATCGAGTACCTGCTGGCCATCCTGCAGATCGAGCAGACCGGCAGCAAGTTGCGGCGCTATATCCTGGACCGATACCAGCCCATCGTCAAAACCGGGTAATCTTTCTATCCGGCAGGGTGCTTCAAGCGTAATGCCGGAGGGTGAAATATCACTGCCCAGTGCATGGATGCCGGATGTTTTAAGCAGGCTGAGGTATTCCTTTCTGCAGCTACGCTGGACATTAATGCGCAGTGACATTGGCGCCTGTTTATTGTTTTCATCCGTAATATCCCGCCATTGTTCAGGCCATGATGTCTGGATGATTTGCAACAGCCAGCCCGGGTGGGAGCTTACTGCAACCGGATGGCCGTTTATTTTATTGTTTAGCGAATCAGCCTGTCGCAGATAGTTTCTCAGTACGCCATTTACCAGACCTTTTGCCCATTTTTTCCTTATTGTGTAAACGATATTAACTGTTTCTGAGACTATCCCATGCCTGGCGATATCAGTTTTTGACAGCTGGAACAGCGCCGTTAACAAGAGAAAATGTATGTCCTGGTGTTTGCGCTGCAGGGGCTTGTCAAGTAACAGGGAGAGTATTACTTCCAGTTGTTGATACCAGCGCAGTGTGCCAAGGCAGATCGATCTGGCAAATGAAACATCGCGGGCATTTGCTAACTTATTAATGCCGGCATCCTCCAGGGCTCTGTCACTGTTTAATCCTTTTTCGGCCACAAGTTGCACGGCCCTGGTGGCAACAAGTCTGGCAGAGATTTTATCCTTGGTCTGGGTCAATGGCATTGTAGTTCCAGCATGGCTCCTGTATCCAGTCGCATGCCATTTAAGAAGTCAGCAGCGCACAGAGCTTTGCCGCCCGGGCGTTGTAATTTATTAATACATAAAACGCCTTTTCCACAGGCGATGCGAATACCGGACTTACCTGCCGACAGGATAGTTCCAGGTTCAGCTGACAAGCTTTCATCGCTGCATTCAGCCTGTGATATTCGTAACTTGATGCCCCTGTACCAGGTCTGTGTGCCGGGCCAGGGATAGAATGCGCGGATCCGCCGTTCTATCACCTCACAATCTTCTGACCAGTCGATATTACTCTCCTGCTTGCTGATTTTTCTCGCATAGCTGCTTAGTTCATTCTGCTGGGGAATCGCATTTTTCTGATAGTAGGCGAGATTCGACAGGACCTCTGTGATTGCCGTCGCACCGGCGTCGGCCAGCCGGTCATGCAGCTGTTGCCCGGTGTCTGTTTGTTCGATAATGACAGGATATTGTGCAAGGATGTCTCCGGTATCGAGACCGGAATCCACCTGCATGATGGTAATCCCTGTTTCTTTATCGCCGGCTTCGATTGCCCGATGTATCGGTGCAGCACCACGCCAGCGTGGCAGCAGGGAGGCATGTATATTTATACAGCCGTGTAATGGGATCTGCAGTATTTCGGGTGGCAGGAGAAGGCCATAGGCTGCCACGACCATGGCATCGGCAGAAAGGGCTTTCATCTTCATGGAGACATCTTTTAGCGTGGCGGGTTGTTCAATCACCAGGCCATGTTTCTGAGCACATTGCTTTATTGGGCCAGGGCGAGTTTTTCTCCCACGACCCGCCTGGCGGTCTGGTTGAGTATAGACTGCGACGACATCGTATCCGGTTGCAAGTAATGCTTCTAGAGCGGGAACAGAAAATTCCGGCGTGCCGGCAAAAATGATTCTCATGGGGGATGGGTTGATTTGTCTGTATTTCGTGTAGTGGTTATCAGGCGCTTCTTTGTGTTTTCAGCATCTTTTTTTTGATTCGATCCTGTTTCAGGTGTGATAGATAGTCAACAAATACTTTTCCATCTAGGTGGTCGATTTCATGTTGGAGACAAACCCCGAGCAGCCCTTCGGCTGCTAGCTCAAACGGTTTGCCATTTTTGTCCAGCGCACGCACATGGATTTTTTCGCCACGGCTGACCTGTACATAGATACCGGGAACTGACAGGCACCCTTCTTCCTGTTCGGTGTAACCTTCTGTGTGCGTAATCTCTGGGTTAACCATCGCTAGAAGTGAGTCCTTACTATCACTTATGTCTATAACAATAATTCGTTCAAGTACATTCACCTGGGGCGCAGCCAGACCAATTCCAGGCGCGGCATACATGGTTTCAGACATGTCCTCAATCAATGTTTGAATACGGCTGTCAACCTGTTCAACCGGCCGCGCTTTAGCATGGAGTCGGTGGTCAGGATAGATTAGTATGTCTAGCAGTGCCATATAAGATATCAGGAAACGTGTCGTCGAATTATACCCTTTGATAGAGAGAGATACCCTGAAGTGGGTCTGTTTTTTACCACTTTATAAGGGCAATTGACGAATAAATAGCAGAGAATGCTTGCCCTGAACCTGTTCTGCAGTGTAAGTTAGAGCAAAATATGAAGAAATTACTTTAACTTGGTGCTATGATTCTTTGAAAAACCGATGGAAGTGCGCCTTTTATAGATAGCCGACATGGCCAGATTCGGTGTATTCATCTAGACTGCCGGAAAAAGACGGGATAGACAACATGAAGATTCTTAACTCACTAAAATTTGCCCTTCTCCTGACGGCTTTAGCTGTTTCTGCAGCCGTGAGTGCTGCCTCAGTAGAACTGGCTGACAATCACCCGGTAGATTATACCGTAGTAGAAGGTGACACCCTATGGGGTATCGCAGGGAAATTCCTCAAGGACCCCTGGCGCTGGCCGGAGATATGGCGTCAGAACAGCCAGATCCAGAATCCCGATTTAATCTATCCCGGCGACAGGCTAGTGCTTCGTTACAAGGATGGCCAGCCGTATCTGGAGCACCTTAGCGCACGTGAACGGGCTGTCAGGAAGGTAGTAAAAATGAGTCCAGTTATCTATATTGAGAAACTGGATAATGCTATCCCAGCTATACCACCACAGGTGATCATGGCTTTTCTGGAGGACAGGCAAATCTTCGAGTCACGAAATCTCGACAATCTACCCTATGTTACTGAAGGTATCAATCATGAAGTGGTGCTCGGCGCACTGAGTGATATGTATGTGCGCAAAATTGATGGTGTACCGGGTACAAAGTTTAAGATTATCAGAATGCGTGGAGCATTGGTAAATCCGAAAAATAAAAAGGTAATCGCTTACGAGGCGGAGACACTGGGTGAGGCGGAAATGATCCGACCAGGCGATCCTGCAAAACTCCGCATCATCAAGTCTAACAAAGAGATAAATCAGGGCGATCGTCTGGTACCGGCAATTCGTAAACTGACTTTGCCCTATTTTCATCCAAAGGCTTTTAGAGAACCTATTGAAATGGATATACTTGGCGCGGTATCGGAAATGGCTGAGTATGGTGCGGGTGATGTGATCACACTTTCTGCAGGCTCTGATCAGGGCCTGGAGCCAGGGGATGTACTGCAGACGATGCGTGACAGAGGCGTTCAAAAGGATCCTGTGACAAAACAAAAATACAGGTTGCCGATTGAACGCAGTGGGATCGTAATGATATTTAAGACCTATGGAAAAATAAGTTATGGCCTGATTATGCGATCATCAATTGGTGTTGCTGTCAATGATAAGGTCGTTAACATAGAGTGACACAGCCTCACGCTATCTGCTACTGATTCAGATAGCCAGACAGGGATAGTCTGGGAAAGCCGATGGATGAAGAACTCACCGCATACCTGGCGTTAAACAGGGTCATTGGTGTTGGCCCTGCGGCCTTTTCAAATCTTTTACAATGTTTTAGTTCCGCAAGCGCAGTATTTGAGGCTAGCCGGGCACAGTTATCATGTATTCCCGGCGTCACAGATGATATAGTTGATTGCCTTCTCAAAGGGGTAGAAGCGACAAATGTTGAGCTGGATATTTTGTGGCTGGAAGAAAATCCCTGTCATCAAGTTATTTTTTTCCAACATCAAGGTTATCCAGAACTGTTAGCCCGAATTCACCGCCCCCCCCCTGTGTTATTCCTGAAGGGTGATGCCGCATTGCTGCATACGCCACAACTTTCCATAGTCGGCAGTCGCAATCCCACGCCGGGTGGAATTGAGAATGCGCGCGCATTTTCAACTGAACTGGCTATCTGTGGTTTAACTATTACTTCAGGCCTGGCTGCTGGGATTGATGGTGCTGCTCATCAGGGGGCACTGGATGCAAAAGATGGAGATAAAAGCGGCAAAACAATCGCTGTTGCAGCGACTGGCCTGGACAGAATTTACCCTTCGTATCATCGTGAGCTGGCGTACAGGATCGTAGAAAAGGGTTTGCTGGTATCGGAATTTCCGGTAGGGACAGGCCCTTTGCAAAGAAATTTTCCGCGTCGAAATCGTGTGATTAGTGGATTGTCACTGGGGACCCTGGTAGTAGAAGCGGCAAAACGAAGTGGTTCTCTAATTTCGGCCAGATGTGCGATGGAGCAGGATAGAGAGGTATTTGCCATACCCGGCTCAATTCATTCTCCACAGTCGCGCGGCTGTCACTGGCTTATTAAACAGGGTGCGAAACTGGTTGAGACTGCAGAGGACATTGCGGAAGAAATCCTGTTGATGCTGCCCAGCGTTCAGTTAGAGCTTCGAGATACAAATAACAGTAAAATTGAGTGTGATGAGATAATCCTCGACCTGTCAGGGTCTGAACAGCTATTAATGGATGCACTGGGATTTGACCCGGTCACGCTTGATAGTCTTTTATCCCGTACTGGTATGGAGATTGATGAGCTGTCAGTGAACCTGAGTCAGCTGGAACTTAAGGGTTTGATCGATAGCTTGCCGGGAGGGAGGTTTAGTAGAAAGTTAAAAGTCTAAAGATGCTGCCGACTTTCAGTTTTCAGCCTTGAGTTTTAACTTTTTAACTTTGAGGCAGGCATCAGGGCCATTTATTTCACGTAGTTTTGTCATCCGTGTATGATTGTTGAACATTCTGTTATAATCCGATTTATATATAGAGGTTAATCTGCGATTTGGCGATGTTATTAACTAAAAGATGCCATCACTGCGTTGAAGTGACACCCCACCGACAGATTTACATCTGTACGGTAGGCTCTTCTTTCCCCTGGAACTCGACCCTGCCATGAAAGACAATATGCTGGATGTGCTGATGTACATCTTTGAGAATTTCATTGAAGATGATTATGAGCAAAGTGAAGAGCCCGATGTTACGGCGCTAACTACAGAGCTTGGTCATGCCGGTTTCAAGCAGGGTGAGATCACTAAGGCATTTGAATGGCTGGAGGATCTCTCTGTACTTTGTGGGCAGGATGATTATCCCCATTCAATCAATACTGCTACGTCCAGCACGCGGATCTATTCTGATCAGGAAGTAGAGAAAATATCTCTGTCGGCTATCGGCTTTCTCTCACGACTTGAATTTTATAAGATCATCACGCCATCAGTACGTGAGGTAGTACTGGATCGTGCCATGGCCCTGGAGTCTGAAAATATTGATCTGGATCAGATGAAATGGGTGGCAATGATGGTTCTTTACAACCAGCCGGGAAGAGAGACCAACTACCTGTGGCTCGAGAATCTCCTGTTTGAGCTAGAACAGGATGTCCTGCACTAGGAGTCTGTCGGATTTAGGATGATTCTACTGTGCTTGTGGGAAATCGGCTCATTTTCCCGATCATTCTCGTTAAATAGGCCAGCTATTTGCCTCAAATGATCGAGAAACTGATCTCGATTTCCCACAATGCTCGCTACGAACACCTAAACCCGACAGACTCCAAGGACTTTTATTTCCCATTAAGTACCTGTTTTTCTTAAAAATAATATAATATTCCTCGTCAAAATTTCTGATAGGGTTTGTTTTCTTATGCAGATCTTGGCAGAATCGCCGCTTGCTGTGATCCGCACAGCCCGTGAAACCCCTAGTGGCAATCACACGCCATGAGGATCATTAAAACCGTGTTTGGAAGATGTGTCCGTGAGCGAAAATCTCGTTATTGTTGAATCACCGGCTAAGGCCAAAACCATAGAGAAATTCCTTGGTAACGGCTTTCTTGTGCTTTCAAGCTATGGGCACATACGGGATTTACCAAAAAAAAATGCCATAGATATTAATAACAATTTCGAAACCAACTACGAAATTTCAAACGATAAAAAGAAGGTTATCGCTAATCTGAGAAAAGCCGTTAAAAAGGCTTCAATGGTCTGGCTGGCATCAGACGAAGACCGCGAAGGTGAGGCTATTGCCTGGCATCTTGAAGAAGTGCTAGGTCTTAATGAAAAAAATTCACGCCGCATAGTGTTTCATGAAATCACCAGGCCGGCAATTTTAGAGGCAATTGAAAATCCCCGACGCATCGACAGGAATCTTGTCAACGGGCAACAGGCACGTAGAGTGCTTGACCGATTAATTGGCTTCGAATTATCGCCGGTACTCTGGAAAAAGATACAGACAGGGTTGTCGGCAGGCCGTGTGCAATCTGTAGCGGTCAGGCTGATTGTTGATCGTGAGCGAGAGATTGATAGCTTTGTAGCTGAGTCTTCGTTCAGAATAAGCGCTGAGTTCGATGCGGGTGACGGTGCTGTGCTATCTGCCCGTTTGCCCAAAGATAAAGTGAGTCTGGATGACGCTACAGCCTTTCTTAAAAGTGTCGCAGAGGCAAGTTTCATTCTTTCTGACATAACAAAGAAGCCAGCAAAAAAGTCACCGCGGGCACCTTTTACTACTTCGACTTTGCAGCAGGAGGCATCACAGAGGCTGGGCTTCTCAGTCAAACAGACCATGGTGATTGCACAGCGCCTTTATGAATCAGGCAAGATCACTTATATGCGTACTGATTCTGTTAACTTATCAAAGCTTGCAGTTGCCCAGGCAAGAGAAGTAATCGGCATTGAATTTGGTGAAAAATATATTCAAACCCGCGCCTATAAGTCAAAATCTGCTGGCGCCCAGGAAGCCCATGAGGCGATACGTCCGACGAATTTCTCAGTCGACAAGGTTGCGGGTGAAAGAAACGAGCAACGCTTATACCCGCTGATATGGCAACGGGCTATTGCATCACAGATGGCTGATGCAAAGCTTGAGCGCACAACTGCGACAGTAGAAATTTCTACAGTTGACGAGACGATGCAGGCCAGGGGAGAGGTGCTTATATTTGATGGCTTCCTGAAAGTTTATGGTAATGGTGAGAATAATGAAAGAAAGATGTTGCCACCTTTGCGCACGGGTCAGGACTTACCCCGTTTATTGATGCAGGCACAGGAGGTGTTCAGTCGCCCGCCCGCCAGGTACACGGAAGCCAGCCTGGTAAAAAAACTGGAAGAAATGGGTATAGGCCGGCCATCAACCTATGCCCCTACCATATCCACTATTCAGAACCGCGGCTATGTCAATAAAGAAGAAAGGGAAGGTCGTGAGCGACTGGTTAGAGTTCGTGCGCTGAACGGTACAAAGCTTGTAAATAAAGACAAAACTGAAATCACTGGTGCCGAAAAATCCAAGTTGTTTCCTACCGATATAGCCGGCGTGGTGACTGATTTTCTGGTCAAATATTTTGATGAAGTCATCGACTTTAACTTCACCGCCCGGGTAGAGGACGAATTTGACAAAATTGCTGCTGGAGATTTGAAGTGGCAGGAAATGATCGCAGCTTTTTACTGGCCATTTCACAAAGATGTGGAGAATTCGGAAGGTATTTCACGCGATGAAGCAATGCAGGCACGTTTGCTTGGTATAGATCCGAAGAGTGGTCGCCCGGTAAGTGTCAGGATCGGTCGTTTCGGCCCTTATGCGCAGATTGGTACCAGTGCAGATGAGGAGAAGCCTGTATTTGCAGGTTTAAGGCCGGACCAGCGTATGGACAAAGTTTTGCTGCAGGATGTTCTACCCCTGTTTGAGTTACCAAGAGTGTTAGGCGAAACGCCAGCCGGCGAAGAAGTTATGGTCAGCACAGGCCGCTTCGGCTCCTATGTAAGCTTTGTCGACGCAGAAGCTAGAGACTTGCTTGATAAACAGGCAATTAAAGGCATAGATATAGTAAAAAATAATGTCTCAATCGAGCCGGAGGATCCGCACGTAATTAAGCTGGAACAAGCACTGGCTTTTATCAATGATAAGAAAAAATCAGATGCAGAGAAGGAAATACAGCTTTTCGAAGGAGAGGCGGTGCAAATTCTTAATGGCCGCTGGGGGCCATTTATTACCGATGGATTCAAGAATGCCAAAATACCAAAGGACAGGGAGCCGGAGTCGTTAACTCTGGATGAATGTAAATCGATACTTGCTAAAACGACCAAGCAAAAAAAACGCCTCACACAACAGTTTTATGGTGGTGGATTTATCCTGATAAAAAATCCACAAGGTCGACCTGACGTAACGATTAAAGTTGCAGAAAATAAGTTGTCAAAAGTTCTAGAGCTGGTGGATGAACTGGAGTCCAGCGGAAAAAAAATACGCCTGATATCTGCCCGCGGCGCTAAAGCCATTAGAGCTGCCGAGAAACGAGGCACTACAGCAGGCAAAAAGAAAGCCGTTAAAAAGAAGGTAACAAAGAAGAAGTCGGTAAAGAAAAAAGCAGTAAAGAAAAAAGTAAAATAGCCTTTTAGTTCCAAGTTCCAAGTTCCAAGTTCCAAGTTCCAAGTTCCAAGTTCCAAGTTCCAAGTTCCAAGTTCCAAGTTCCAAGTTTCAAGTTCCAAGTTCCAAGTTCCAAGTTTCAAGTCTACAAACTACAACCTTAAATCAGGGTCGCAGTGTTTTTGAAGTTCAACCTGGAACTTGGAACTTTCGACTTGGATCTTCTTTTAAAGAATATCCTCAGGCAATTCTTCACCCGTTTGTTCTTCAGGATTTAGTGGGTTGCCCAAAGTGCGATCGCCTGATTCAGGTTCCTGGCCAACCATGAAATATTCCAGCATAGCTCCAGGGTGGTCTTCGGAGACCCGTTTGCCGGTTTTTTTGTCGATATAGGCCGGGACAATGCCAACAGGTATATCGATGAGTTTTTCGGGTATGCCTTTCAGTGCCACTTTCATATAGTCAATCCACACCGGTAGTGCTGCCCGCCCGCCTACTTCACGTCGCCCCATTGGGGCCGGTGTGTCAAAGCCAATATATACAGTCGTTTCTACTCCGGGGCCAAAGCCACTGAACCAGGCATCCTGCTGGTCATTTGTAGTACCGGTTTTGCCAGCGATATCAGAGCGCCCCAATGATTTTGCTTTTCGTCCTGTACCGCTGCGTATGACTTCCTGCAACATGCTCGTCATCAAAAAGGCATTTTCCCTGCTTATTGCCCATGGCGCATGATCAGGCACTTTCCGGTCTTCAGTTTGAGGCTCAGTGGCCGCACTCCCGCTATTCTCAACAGGGTTGATTTCCGATCCTGATGTGATCGGGGTACCCCTGTCAGTAAATTCAGAAAAGTTTTCATCATATTTAACAGCGGGTGCCAGCTCAACTGGAGTCGGGCATAGTTTACAGGATGTCAGTGCATCTGCCTGAAAGATGATGTTATGTGCCGAGTCTTCTATGCGATCGACAAAGTAAGGTTCAATGAGAAAACCGCCATTAGCAAATACTGCATAGGCTCGTGCTACTTCAATGGGTAACAGGGAGGCGGTACCGAGTGCAAGTGAAAGGTTCTGTGGTAGATATTTTGCTTTAAAACCGAATCTTTGCAGGTACTTGCGTGCTTTCTCGACACCAATAGATCGTAGCAGACGAATAGACACCAGATTGAGAGATCGCTTCAGTGCCTCTCTCATGCGAGTAAGACCAAAAAATTTCCTACTATAGTTCTCCGGTCGCCAGGCGTTGCCGAGTGAGCCATCTCTGACTACAACGGGTGCCCCGCTAATCAGACTGGCGGGGGAAAAACCATTATCCAGCGCTGCAGAATAGATAAAGGGTTTAATGTTTGATCCTGGTTGTCGTCTTGCCTGTGTGGCACGATTAAATTTACTGGCAAAGAAGTTGAATCCGCCTGACAGGGCCAGTATGGCACCGTCATACGGTCTGAGTGAAACCAGGGCACCTTCGACGGTGGGTAGTTGCGATAGCTGCCATTCAGTTTCTTTATTTTGCCGCAAATAGACAATATCACCAGCAGTGACGATATCCGATGCAGTTTTTGGTTTGCTACCCAAAGTATTGGCATCCTTGTATTTTCTTGCCCAGGAATAGTTTTCTTTTTTTATCTCAACGATTTTTTCCTGCTTTGTATAGGCACCAATAATGTCATTTTTAGTGCCAAGTACGATTGCCGGCACCAGTTCACCGACGGACTGGTATTCAGAAAGTTGTTGATTCAGGCTATCCTTATCTGAACTAGTGTCGACTATGGCGTGGCCTATCGGACCGCGGAAGCCATGTCGTTCATCATAGGTGACCAGGCCCTTGAATAGCGCCTGGTTTGCAGCACGCTGGAAGTCTGCATTGATGGTGGTATAGACATTGTATCCAGCTGAATAGGTTTTTTCTTCACCATAATTTTTGACCATATAGTCTCGTACCATTGCTGCAATATATGGTGCATGAAGGTCAGGCTTAGTGGCGTGTTTTTTTGCTGTTACAGGAATTGTCAGTGCATTTTCATACTGATCCCGGGTAATGTAATTGAGTTTTAACATTCGCCCAAGGACATAATTACGACGGTTTAATGCACGTACGGGATTGCTAATAGGATTATTGCTGGATGGCGCCTTGGGCAGGCCTGCCAGCATGGCGAGTTGTGCCAGGCCCAGTTCAGTAACAGGCTTGCCGTAATAGACCTGGGCAGCAGCACCAAATCCATAAGAGCGGTGACCGAGAAAAATTTTATTGATATACAATTCAAGGATCTGCTGTTTTTCCAGTTGTTTTTCCAGTTTGAATGCCAGTAACACTTCCTTAAATTTACGCGTATAGGTTTTTTCACGTGTTAGAAAGTAGTTGCGAGCCACCTGCATAGTGATTGTACTGGCGCCCTGCCCATGCTCGCCTGAACGGAAATTGGCGAGTATTGCACGCAGAATGCCGGTGAAGGAAACGCCGCCATGCTGATAAAAATTGGCATCCTCTGAGGCGAGGATGGCATTAAGCAGATTTTGAGGTGTATCTTTTATGGCTATGGGCAATCGACGCTTTTCGCCATACTCGGCGATAAGCTCACTATTTGCTGCGTAGATGCGCAATGGGACGCTGAGTTGAATCTGCATGATGTCTTCAGTCGCAGGAAGCTGGGGAAGGAAATAGAGAACCAGCGCGGCGAAGGCAAGAATACCTGCAAGAAAGAGCGCAATAAAGCTGGATAGCAGTCGGATAAATGTTTTATTTAAGCTCATAGTAAGCTGTAATTTTAGACATGGTTGAGGTGATAATTCTACGGGCGGTCAATTCTAAAGGTCTCAAAGGTGCAAAACCAGAAAAATAATTTGAGAAAGAATTTGTCAAAGAAGGCTTTATTGTTCTATAGTTGCATATAAATGTTAATCCAAAGTGGCACCTAAATACCATAAATTTTTGAAAACAAAGGAAAACATTGGGCATTCTATCAAAAAAATCGAATACAATTCTAGGGCTGGACATCAGTTCAACAGCCATAAAGGTGGTTGAGCTGGAGAAAAGTGGTAATAATTTCCGACTTCTTCACTACTCGATTGAGTCATTACCGCAAAATGCAGTCACAGAAAACACTATTACTGACGTTGAGCAGGTAAGCAGCTCCATTACACGGGCTGTCAAGCGTTCTGGTGCACGATCCAGAAACGTTGCCACAGCGATTCCTGGTACACATGTAATTTCGAAACGTATTTTCATGCCTCATGGTCTGCGTGAAGACGAACTTGAAAACCAGATTATACTGGAAGCGGATCATTATATTCCTTATCCGCTTGATGAAGTAAATATGGATTTCGAAGTACTGGGAGCTTCTGCTGATAATCCAAGTGAAGATGAGATTTTACTTGTTGCCTGCCGAAAAGAAATTGTTGATGACTACGTAGCAGTCCTTGAGGATGCAGGGCTGACACCGGTGATACTCGATGTAGAATATTACGCTGTTGAGAATGCATATGAGCAGATAGTTCAGGATTTACCCGGTGGCGGGATGGAAAAATTGACTGCGATAATGGACTTTGGTGCTACTACTCTGCATGTTAACGTTATTCAAAATAATCGCTCTATCTATACTCGAAATCACAGTTTTGGTGGCAACCAGCTTACCGAAGAAATTCAGCGGCGCTATGGCCTGTCGTTTGAAGAGGCTGTGCAGGCGAAAAAAGTAGGTGGCTTGCCGGATAATTATCAACCGGAAATATTACGTCCCTTCATGGATGCTATGTGTCAGGAGGCGATGCGAGGTCTGCAGTTTTTTTATTCTTCTACTCCGCATGACAAAGTCGACAGTATCATGCTTGCTGGTGGTTGTGCACAGATCCAGGGGGTTGATGAACTATTGGCCAGTAAAGCTGGTCTGCCGGTGGATGTAGCTAATCCATTTTCCAGTTTGTCCTTATCACCCAAGCTGAAGGCCCAGACGCTGGCACTGGATGCTCCGTCACTTATGGTCGCGTGTGGCCTGGCTTTGAGGGGGAGCAAGTAGATGTCACAACTAAATCTGCTTCCATGGCGAGAACTTCGCCGTAAGGAAATCGACGCACAGGTTAGAAATATCGCCATTGGTGTTGCATTGTTAATGGCCATTGTTGTCTATTGGGGCTATTTGTACATGAATGGTCTAATTGAAGAACAGGACCAACGAAATTCTTATCTTGGGCAACAGATAAAGAAGGTCGAGGCCGAATTGCAGGAAGTCAATAAAGTCAAAAAGAAGAAGGCTGATCTGATCTCGCGCATGGAAGTGATACAGAGACTACAATCTGACCGAACCAGGATGGTTAAGTTGTTTGATGGCCTGGCTAAGAACTTACCTAAAGGAATGTACCTGACTCTGTTTGGGATTAAGGGTAATCAGATTACTATACAGGGGGCTGCAGACTCCAATGGCACCATTTCAAAGTTTATGCGATTGATAGAGGCGGCGGAAATTTTTACTACACCAAATTTGAATGTAATTAATATCAAAAACGATAAAGGTTTACGAGTAAGTAACTTTACACTTAAATTTAAATTCATTAAAGCCAGGAAGAAAGCAAAGCAGGTGGCCGCGAGTATTCAGGCTAAGCCAGGAGGAGTTAAGTAATGCGCGCGGCTGACTTTGCGTTCAGAATCGACGATATCAAAAATGCTGATATCAATGATCCTTCAACCTGGCCAGTGTCTCTGAAAATGCTACTGATTCTGGTTGGTGCTGGGGCAATACTGTTTGCCGGTTACTGGTATATTATCAAGGATCAGATACTAGAACTAGAGACTCGTGAACAAAAGGAACAGAGCCTGAAAGCTACCTTCATTGAGAAAAAGAAGCTCGCGATAAATCTCCCCGCATATAAGAAACAAATGGAAGAAATCAGGCAACGCTTCGGTTTACTGTTGCAGCAATTACCGAACAAGACTGAAGTGCCTGAATTATTGATTGATATTACCCAGGCGGGTCTTGGGCAGGGGCTAAAATTTAATCTTTTTGATCCTGGCAATAAGAGTGTAAAAGATTTTTATGCTGTTTTGCCAATCAAAATTAATGCAACCGGAACATATCATCAATATGGCGATTTCATCAGCGAACTGTCTACGCTGTCCAGAATTGTTACGGTAGGGAATGTGAAAATAACCCGCAAGGGGGATAGCTTGAATATGGCAGCTGTTCTGAATACTTATCATTATCTTGATGAGGGCAGCACTGGAAGTGTTATAAAGAAGAAAGGTCCGAAATCGAGGGCACGCAGATGATCAGAAAAATCGCATTTCTTGTCCTGTCTTTACTAGTGATTTTGCTAACAGCTTGCCAGAAGACTGAGAAAGAAAACCTCGTACAGTTTGTTGCAAATTCGAACAAGATGAAGGCAAAAGAAATTGAACCATTGCCTAATATCAAACCTGTAGAACCTTTTGCATATAGTGCTCAGGAATTTAATGATCCTTTTAGTATAGAAAACCTGAAACCCAGGCGAGTAATTTCAGCGCGCACAGGCGTAGGGCCTGATACGAATCGTCGGCGAGAGCCACTGGAAAATTATCCACTTGATTCTTTGTCTATGGTTGGAACCTTATTCAGAGAGAATGAGAAGCGGGTAATTATACAAACACCTGAAGGCGCGGTTCAAACTGCAGTGGTAGGCAATTATCTTGGGCAGAATTACGGCAAAATCATCAGTATAGATGAAAATAAAATTGTAGTAGAAGAACAGGTATTAAACTCAGCCGGAACATGGGTTGGGCGTGATGCAAGTATAAAAGTTGATCGATAAGTTGATACTTTTTAAGAGTGTATGACAATGAAAATGACATCGCATATGAAACATAAAAATCAAGCCGGCACTGTAGCTCTTCTCACAGGGCTTCTATTTACACCAGGTATCGAGGCGGCTGAACTGTCAGCCTTACACTGGAAATCCTCACTGGGCGAGGATGCTGTGATAGCTACTGTCGATGAAAGGGTGAAGGTGAAAACATCTGAACTTGATGGAGGAAAACGATTGCGTGTCAGTTTCCCTGCCACAAGCATGGTTGCAGATTTAAAGCCACTATTGGGGAAAGGTCTGGTTAAGTCTGTCGAAGCAGTGAAAGACAACAAGTCTGTGCAAATCGACCTTGTTACCAGTATTCCTGCCCATATAAGTGTTATCTCGATACCCGGCGGCTACCGGATCAGCACGGAGCCTGCAGTCAGCACTGCACCCATTGCCGAATCCGGCCCCACCGTCATCCCGCTGGCTATGACCTCAGACATTACTGGTGCGGCTACCGCCACAGTTGAGCCTGCGGAAGTAGAGCCTACGAATACAATGCCTTCGAGCGGTGCAGCGGTTACTGAAAACAGTATAAAGCAAATTACTTTTAGCCGAATTAGTGGTGGACGCGTTCAGGTGAACATTCAAATGGATGCACGGCCAGATGAACCAGCCATATTTGTGACTAAGAACCCATCCAGAATTGCTATGGACTTTTTTAGTACCCGAAATGGCCTTGGTAAGAATACTTTAAATGCAAGCGAAGGCGTTCTACACAGCATAAATGCAGTAGAGGTTGCTGATCGCACCCGGGTAATTCTAAATCTTGACCGGAATACTGCCTATCAGACTGAAATAACAGACAGTGGTCTAACTTTGATACTTGATCCTGAAGCGGTCAAAGCTGCATCAAGAACGGCGGCAAAGCAGATGAAATTCTCAGGCAGCCTAGTAGAGAATAAGGTACACAAGATTGAAGGGATTGATTTTAGACGAGGCCCACAGGGTGAGGGAAATATAACTGTCACCCTGTCCGATCCAGAAGTCGGTATTGATATTGATGACGAGAAAGGCCAGGTTGTTATTGATTTCAACAAAACAGCCATCCACGAAGACCTGGAACGTCGTCTTGACGTTATGGATTTTGCTACTCCTATCCGGACCATAGATACATTCAGGGAAGGGAAGGGAACCAGGATGGTAATATCTGTCAATGGTGACTATGATCAAATTGCCTATCAGACCGGCAATACATTTACCGTCAGTGTGCGCAAATTGACTAAGAATGAGCTAAAGGTGGAAGATGAATTTGGCTACTCCGGCGAGCGTCTTTCGCTGAATTTCCAGAAAATTGATGTACGTTCAGCGCTACAGGTGATTGCGGATTTTACCGGCCTGAATATTGTGACCAGTGATACGGTAAAGGGTAGTTTAACCTTGCGTTTGCAGGATGTGCCCTGGGATCAGGCACTGGATTTAATACTGAAGACCAAAGGTCTGGCGAAACGTGAGAAAGGAAATGTGTTCTGGATTGCTCCAGCAAAGGAGATCGCCGCACGAGAAAAGGCAGAACTGGAAGCATTAAAGAAAACGCGTGAGCTTGAGCCACTCATTTCAGAACTGATAGAGATAAATTATGCATCAGCCAAGGATATTGCCAAGTTGTTAAAATCGATTAAGGCAATTGAAGGTCCGTTTACAAATAATTCGCAGGGAAATCCATTTTCCTCTGTCTCAGTAAGTGAAATACCAACAGAATCAAACAGTCTGTTATCCGAACGCGGCAGTGTCACTGTTGATGAGCGTACGAATACATTGCTTATTCAGGATACGCCTTCAAAAATCAGGGAAGTTAAGAAGCTGATCAGTAAGCTTGACCAGCCTGTTAAACAGGTATTGATCGAGACACGCATTGTTGAGGCAAGGGACGGTTACAGTAGGACCCTGGGTGTACGCCTGGGGATAACAAATCTTAACAAGAACTTTAACCTTGGTAATAGTAATAACTCAGCCGGTGAGGCGATAGCTTCTGGCACCATTGATAGCGCAACGGCTGCGGGTAGTTCATTTGATACCAATGGAGATTTTCAAGTAGCGACTGACGGCCTGAACGTCGACCTCGGTTCAACCGGTCTGGGTAACTTTCTGGCCAGCACAGTCGCCTTCACACTGGCAAAATTTGCCGATGGCTATGGCCAGGTTCTTGGTATAGAACTCCAGGCCTTGCAGGCAGAGGGCAATGGTAAGCTGATCTCCAGCCCACGCCTGATTACTGCCAACAACAAGGAAGCACACATCGAACAGGGACAGGAGCGAATTTTCACAACAAACGTCCTTGGTGTTGGCAGTGTGGTAACCAAAAAAGCAGTGCTTGGTTTAAGAGTGACTCCCCATATCACACCAGACAATCGCATTATCATGGATGTCTTTATAACAAAAGACAGTTTCACATCACCTACCGAGCCAACGATAGACAAGAAGGAAATTCAAACCCAAATTCTTCTGGATCATGGTGAAACGGCGGTAATTGGCGGAATATACCAGCAGACACTCGGTAAAGATGTGACAAAAGTGCCATTACTGGGTGACTTGCCGGTAATAGGTGTGCTTTTCCGCAATAAGCAAATTGTAGATAATAAAACAGAATTGCTTATCTTTTTGACACCAAAAATCATTACACCATCGTTTGGTCTGCTCGGCAGCTAATGCCCTCTGTTTAAGCAGGTTTATGTTCAAGCACTGTAGCCTTTTTGGGGCGCAGTGCTTTTTTTTATCTGCTTATTATGCTTTTCGGGTTATCATTCCCTTAAGGCCTTGCAGAGACATGGCATGTAATCAAAGTTTCCTTAATCATTAAAAAGTAAAAGAAGTTTCGCAAATGTCTGAAAATATCTTTCTTGTCGGCCCCATGGGGGTTGGTAAAACAACTATCGGATCCCATCTTGCACGAAAGCTGAAGTATGATTTTGTTGATTCGGATACCGAAATTGAGAAACGTACCGGCGCATCCATCGGTCTGATTTTCGATATCGAAGGCGAGGAAGGTTTTCGGAAACGTGAAGCACAGATGATAGAAAAATTAACCCAAAAGCGGCATATTGTTTTATCTACTGGTGGCGGCTCAGTGCTTGACGAAATATCAAGACAGAATTTGCGAAGTAAAGGTTATGTGGTCTATCTAAAAGCATCGGTGGAAATACTTTATGAGAGACTGAAAAAGAGTCGAAATCGACCACTGATGGAAACAGAGGATAAACAAAAGGTGATTGAAGGCCTGTTGGCAGAACGCGAACCGCTTTATCTGGCTGTTGCAGATACTACCATTGTTACAGACGGGCGTTCGGCGCAGGATGTCGCGCGAGAGATATTTAACCAGCATGAAAAACATGACTAGGAGTCTGTCGGGTTTAGCTGTTTTGGAACTAAATTAACGAGATCGAATAAAATGAGTTTATCATGTGAGGAGAATGGTTGTTCCATTTGACGATCAGGATAAGCTCAGTTTATCGATATTCGTGGATTTTGAACGAAACATGTTAAGCCCGACAGGCTCCTAGTGTGATTAAAATGATTTACCCATACACAGAATAATGACGACACTTATTGTAGAGCTTGGAGATCGCAGCTATCCGATCTATATTGATCAGGGCCTGCTGGGCAATACTGAACTGATCAGGCCATTTATAGCTGGGCAACAGGTGATGGTCGTTAGCAATGAAACAGTGGCACCTCTATACCTCGAAACACTTTTACAGTCACTTGCTGGCCTTCAGGTAACCACCCACATATTGCCTGATGGTGAGGAATTCAAGAACCTTGAGGTTCTTGACAGCATATTCGATGCCCTGCTACGGGTTCCATGTGACAGGCAAACTACGATGATAGCTCTGGGTGGTGGTGTAGTAGGTGATATTTCCGGTTTTGCCGCAGCCTGCTATCAGCGTGGTATCCCTTTTATTCAGATTCCAACTACATTACTGGCGCAGGTGGATTCCTCCGTCGGTGGTAAGACAGCGGTAAACCATCCTCGTGGAAAAAATATGATTGGTGCATTTTATCAGCCACGCTGTGTGATTGCCGATATCTCTACCTTGAATACCCTTGATGACAGGCAGTTGTCAGCCGGTCTGGCTGAAGTAATCAAATATGGTTTGATCCGGGATCTGGAGTTCATCAACTGGCTGGAAAAAAATATTGATCGTTTGTGTCAAAGAGACCCTGATGCCCTTGCAGAGGCCATTCGATGGTCATGCAGAAGCAAGGCGGAGATTGTTGCAGAAGATGAGCTGGAGGGAGGTGTCAGGGCCCTGCTCAATCTCGGTCATACCTTTGGCCATGCGATAGAGGCAGGCATGGGCTATGGCAACTGGTTGCATGGAGAGGCTGTCGCCACCGGGATGTTAATGGCGGCAGACTTGTCGCATCGTTCAGGCTGGATCAGCAGGCTGGATGTGACACGGATTGCAGAACTGCTTATACGTGCTGGATTACCTGTAACTCCTCCGGCAGAACTTGATGTTGAGCGCTATCTGAAGCTTATGATGGTGGATAAAAAGGTTCATAATGGGCACATTCGCCTGGTGCTGCTGAAAGACATTGGCAGGGCCTTTATCAGTGATGACTATGACCATGTACTTTTACGAGAAACACTGGCAAGTCGTTCACTTTTCTGACGGACTGATTCCATGCAAAAGCTGGCGCCCTATAGTGCATATTCTGAATACAGTAGAGGTCGACAGTACACAGAGGACTCTCCCTCGTACCGGTCTGAATATCAGCGTGATCGAGATCGCATTGTTCACTCAGTGGCATTCCGGCGACTGGAATACAAAACTCAGGTCTTCGTCAATCATGAAGGCGATCTGTTTCGCACCCGCCTGACGCATTCCATTGAAGTTGCCCAGATCGCAAGATCAATAGCGCGTGAACTGGATTTAAACGAGGATCTGACAGAAGCCATTTCTCTGGCACATGACCTGGGCCACACCCCTTTTGGGCACAGTGGGCAGGATACATTAAACGCCTGCATGAAGGATTACGGTGGCTTTGAGCATAATTTACAGTCATTACGTGTGGTGGACGTATTAGAGCAGCGCTATGCCGAGTTTCAGGGCATCAACCTTACTTTTGAAACCCGCGAAGGCATACTCAAGCATTGCTCAAAAAAAAATGCTGCCGAACTTGGTGATGTCGGGCAACGTTTTCTGCGGAGCAGACAGCCGGGTCTGGAGGCACAGCTTGCCAACCTTGCAGACAGCATTGCCTATAATAATCATGATGTAGATGATGGCCTGCGTGGTGGCCTGATTACCGTTGAGCAACTGCGTGAAATACGGTTATTTGCCATACAGTGCGAGACGGTAAGTAAAATATACCCACAGCTGGATACTCGTCGAATGATCAATGAGACGGTGCGGCGCATGATCAATTATCTGGTTGTCGACCTGATTGAAACCTCCAGGGCACGTTTGCTCGACTCGGGTGTGAGCAGTATTGATGAAGTAAGAAATTATCCAGAACCGATATTGATGCACAGTGATGCCGTGGCAAAAGAGTCACTGGAGTTGAAGCGGTTTCTTCAACGAAATTTATATGAGCATTATCGTGTGTTGCGTATGAGTAAAAAGGCTGGGCGCGTGATCAACAAAATGTTTCAGGCATTTATGGAAGACTATCGTATATTACCGACCCAATATCATGAATTGTCGGCAGAGTTGCCCGATAATTCAGAAAGCATGCGGGCCAGGATCGTTGCAGACTATATTGCCGGTATGACAGATCGTTTTGCCATCAATGAATATCGCCGTCTGTTTGAGCCTGGTGAATTGACATAATAGAAATTGACGTAATAGAAAAATGAACGATACGCATTATGATGTCATCGTAATCGGTAGTGGCCCGGGTGGTGAAGGAGCTGCGATGAAGCTAGCCAAGAGTGGCTGTCGGGTTGCACTGATTGAAAGAGACGACAGGACGGGTGGCAGCAGCACCCATCGTGGCACCATCCCCAGCAAGGTATTGCGTCATGTAATACAGATGCTGGCGGATTACCGCAGAAACCCGTTATTCAAAGGCGTTACTGAACACATCAGGCCTGACTATACTGCCTTGCTACAGAATGTTGAGAGGGTCATTGAACAACAGGTGCAGCAGCTTAACCGTTACTGCGAGCGAAACCATATAAGGGTGTATCATGGCCATGCGAGTTTTGTTGATGCACATCAGGTAAAGTTAAGTAGTAGCACACAGGATGAAAAAATACTAAAGGCAGACGCTTTCGTTATCGCTACAGGTTCGCGCCCCTATCATCCGCAGGATATTGATTTTAACCATCCTCGTATCCATGACAGCACCAGTATTTTGCAGCTTGCGCATACGCCGTATTCTCTAAGCATCTATGGTGCCGGTGTCATCGGCTGTGAATATGCCTCTATATTCTGTAACCTCGATGTGAAGGTGAACCTGGTCAACTCACGGGACAGGCTTTTGTCATTTCTTGATGACGAAATTACCGATGCCCTGAGCTATCATTTGCGTGATCAGGGTACGGTGATTCGACATAATGAGGAATATGCCCGGGTAGAGACAAAAGATGATGGGGTTATTCTACATTGTCGTTCAGGAAAAAAAATCAAAACGGATATGCTGTTATGGGCAAACGGGCGTACGGGTAATAGTGATAAGATGGGACTGGAAAGTCTTGGCCTGGAGATAGATAGCCGCGGCTGTATCGATGTTGATGAAAATTATCAGACTAAAATTGCGCACATTTATGCCGTCGGCGATGTGATTGGTGCACCCGGTCTTGCCAGTGCCAGTTATGATCAGGGGCGATATGCTGCTGCGAGGATTGTTGATCCACAGGTTGACTGGCAGCTGGACAGAGAATTTCCGACTGGTATCTACACTAGCCCGGAGATCAGCTCGCTGGGAAAAACAGAGCGTGAATTAACGGCTGAGAATATTCCCTACGAAGTAGGTCAGGCGAATTTCAGTTCTATTGCCAGGGCACAGATAGCCGGACATACGGTCGGTATGCTAAAGCTGCTATTCCACCGGGAAACACTGGAACTGCTTGGTATACATTGTTTTGGTGAGAGCGCATCAGAAATAATACATATCGGTCAGGCAATTATGAACCGTCGGGGTAAAGCTAATACCATCCGTTATTTTACCGAAACAACCTTTAACTACCCAACTATGGCAGAGGCCTATCGTGTTGCTGCCCTGAATGGTTTGAATAGAAACTTCTGAGAAAAAAGGGAGATGAAATATGAGCGGTGAGTGGATATCTATTGGAATAATCGTGGCGGTGCTGTTTTATGGCATGGTGCTCTATAATAAGCTGGTTGGCTTGCGCAATGGTGTAAAAAATGGCTTTGCGCAGATCGATGTACAATTAACACGCCGTTATGATCTGATTCCAGCTTTGATCGAATCTGTTAAAGGTTACATGAAACACGAGCGTGAAACACTGGATGCTGTTGTTAAGGCAAGAAATGCTGCAGTCAGTGGCTTGCAGGCAGCAGCAGCGGATCCGGTAAATGCACAGGCTATTGCGGAGTTGTCGGGTGCAGACAATGCATTGAGTGGAGTGCTGGGTCGTCTGTTCGCCCTGTCTGAGTCCTACCCTGACCTCAAGGCCAGTGAGAATATGCGGGATTTTCAGGAACAACTTGCGACCACTGAAAACAAGGTGTCCTTTGCCCGACAGGCCTTCAATGATGCCGTGATGTCTTATAATAATGCTATTGAAATGATGCCCAGTTCGATCATAGCCGGCTGGTTCAAGTTTATGCCGAGTGCTTTCCTTGAAATCGAATCAGAAACGAAACGTGAAATGCCGGAAGTTAAGTTCTAATAAAACCGGTTAATACATCACAGAATGAATTTTTTTCAGCAACAGGAACAGGCGCGGGCTAAGACCCGTCGATTGATATTTGTCTATATTCTGGCTGTGGCGGTAATTGTCGTTGCACTGGATGCAATATTTCTGCTGGTCAAATATTTTACCCTAAGTGAAACTGTACAACCGCTGGCCGGACTCGCCAATATAAAAGCTTTAATAGTAGCCGATACAAATTCCCTGTTGTTGTTTTCGCTAGGTATCATCGCCTTCATTGGCCTTGCCAGCCTGTACCGTATGATGAGTTTACGAGGCGGAGGCAGTAAGGTTGCTTTAGGGCTGGGGGGGGCGCGTGTAGATGGAAACCACCCGGACCGGAAGGTTAGAAGGCTGGTTAATATAGTAGAAGAAATGGCTATCGCTTCAGGCCTGCCGGTGCCACAGGTGTATGTACTGGAGCAGGAATCAGGTATCAATGCCTTCGCTGCTGGCCACCAGCCGGAGGATGCAGTGGTAGCAGTGACACGTGGTGCACTGGAAATCTTCAAGCGTGACGAATTACAGGGCGTGCTCGGGCATGAATTTAGCCATATCCTGAATGGCGATATGCGGATGAACATACGTCTACTCGGGCCTTTGTTCGGCATTACGCTGATTGGTGCGATGGGCGGCATACTGCTTCGTAGCACAGCCTATAGAAGAGTCCGGTCCAGCCGGGGATCATCCGGTGGTGGTGTACTGGTAGTGCTTCTGCTTGGGGTCAGCCTGACCGTCATTGGTTATATTGGACTACTGGCAGGCAGAATGATCAAGGCGGCTATCTCACGCCAACGAGAGTATCTTGCCGATGCCTCTGCGGTACAGTTCACCCGTGATAATAACGGTATAGGGGGTGCGCTGAAAAAAATTGCAGCCTGGGCACATGGTTCAACACTGACGGATGCAGGAGTGGAAGAAGTCAGCCATATGCTTTTTGCGAATGGCCTGAGGAAGCAATTCAGTGGTTTGTTCGCCACCCATCCACCGATACAGGATCGTATACAACGCATAGGAATGCATTTCAGTAATCAGGAACTGGCTAAACTTGCTGCTGAAATGCAAAACATAGATGTCGGTACAGCCACACAGGTATCTGCAGAGGTACCGACTACAGAGACACAAGCCGGGTTCACTGCCGAAACTGTTTCCGGCTTTGCGGATAGTGTTGCCCCAGGCTTTGATGGGGAATCTCTGCAGACTGCACGAACTGTGATCAAGCAAGTACCGGACAGAATACGAAGTGAGGTGGAATCAATCGACACAGTGCGCGAGGTAGTGCTTGCCCTGTTGCTGAGTGAAGACCATGAAGTAAAAGACCGGCAGATGGAGGTAATTCGTGCTGCAGGCTCAGCTCTCGACTGGCAGCGTATCATTACTGTCAGGCAGCAGCTGGACAGTTTATCAGATGAGCTGCGACTGCCTATACTGGATCTGGGTTTTCCGGCAGTCCGCCAGCTGACATGGCAACAGCGAATGGATTTTTCTACGCTGGTAGTAAAATTGATTCCACTTGACGGCAAAGTCAGTAGTTTTGAGTATATGCTGTCGCGATTATTGTTGCAGATGTTGGAAGAAAATCACCGTCCAGCCCCCCGCAGCGGTACAAAAAAGATCAAGCTTGTTCGTCTGCAGTACCATCTGCGTACCCTGTTTTCTGTCGTGGCAATCTTTGGTCATGATACTGAGAAACAGGCTATACGCGCCTACAATGCTGGAATGAATAGTCTATTTGATCAACAATGGCCCGAATATTACCTGCCAGCAGACTGGGCTGCACATTTTGATGCAGCGCTGGATGCCATAGACCGGGTACGACCTCTGATCAAGGAAGAGATCATCAAAAGCCTGGTCGTCATGATCAGTTTCGATCATGACTATCGAATCGAAGAATATGAAATGCTGAGAGTTATTTCTGCATTGTTGCATTGTCCTATGCCACCAGTACCTGATGGGCGTTAGTTCCAGCTAAAACGGCTCCTGAAAACACCTTATGGGCACTGAATGTCTGAATCTGGTAGGATACCGGCTCAGAAATTAGACCAGATGATGAGTACATGAGACTAATTAAGGCTATTACTACACCGGCATCAATATCAAGCCTGCTGGCACTGATCGTTTTCAGCGTTACTGCCGCAATAGCAGGAGCGGCTGAAAAGAATGGAGCTCCCGTTTTCAGTTCCGAAGATGTCGATCCTGCATTGATTGATGAAAACCTGGAGCCGGAAATTAAAATCCAGCAGTTCGATAACCGTGAAGTGCAGGAATACAGTATCAACAATCATGTCTATATGATTAAGATCACACCAAAGAACGGTTTCCCCTATTATCTTGTCGATCCTAACGGTACCGGTGAGATGGAATACAAACGGGACACTGTCGGTCTTGAAGTTAACCCGCCACAGTGGACACTGTTTCGATGGTAGTCTCCTGTCCCATGACACAATACCTAACCCAACATGAGTAGATTATCGTGATGACATTAAACAAACTACTTCTCATCGCATTATTGCTAACTGGTTTGACGATGCAAGTCGGTGCTTACGCAAGCAGTCTTGAACAAGTAAAAAAGCATGGGGCTGTTCGATGCGGCATCAATAAAAATTTGCCTGGTTTCGCTGAAAAAAACAGTAAGGGAGAATGGTCGGGACTGGATGTGGATATATGCCGTGCAGTAGCAGCTGCTGTATTCGCTGATGCATCAAAGGTTGAATATATTCCTGTTTCGACAAAAGATCGATTCAAGTCGCTGTCTTCAGGAAAGTTCGACATTCTGTCACGAAATACGACGTGGAATTTATCGCGAGATACCGGAAAGAAAATTACTTTCACCGGCATCAATTACTATGATGGTCAGGGCTTTATGGTACCTGTTGAATCCGGCATACGCAGCGCCCTGGAACTAAATGGCTCAACCATTTGCGCAGAAAAGGCAACAACGCATATCGGTAATCTCAAAGACTATTTCCTGCTTAACCGAATGAAGTATCGTCTCAGGACATTTGACTCTGCGCAGGCATCATTACAGGCCTTTGAGCAGGGCCAGTGTGATGTAATTACTTCAGACCAGTCATCATTATATTCACTGCGTACAAAATTAAAGAATCCACAGTCAGCAAAGGTACTGGCTGAAGTCATTTCCAAAGAGCCCCTGGGTCCTGCTGTTGCCGATGGGAATTCTAACTGGGAAAAGATCGTCCGCTGGAGCCTGTTTGTCATGCTGGATGCTGAGGAAGCAGGTATCTCTGAAAAGAATGTAGATCAGGTAAAAAGGTTATCGCGTGTACCTGCTGTACGGCGTTTGCTTGGGCTGGAAAAAAACACAGGCAGTAATCTTGGCCTGAATAAAGACTGGTCATACAACATCATCAAACAGGTCGGCAATTATGCCGATTCATTTGATCGAAATGTGGGGAAGGGGTCGCCGCTTAAGGTTAAGCGCGGGTTGAACGCCCTGTGGCGTAATGGCGGGTTGCATTATGCGCCACCGATTGATTAGGGTGCTGGCGCACGGTTTTGATTTCTTTTTTATTCTATTTCTAGATTTAATCTGAGCTTTTCGCCCTTCATGGGCGAGTTCATTTCTTTTGAACGCTCAAAAGAAACAGAACCAAAGAAAAACCGCCCAACATGCTTGCCCATATAAAAATCAATATGGGTTCCCTGCGATGCTCAGATGAGCTGGCGGGGTGTGAACTCAGGCATGTGTGGTGTAGCGACTTATCTGCACCTATCAGCGCGGTGAGTAACCATTAGCTGTAAGGCACGTTTCGCCGGGAATGGCATGCCCTTTCCAAGAGACGTAACGCCGCAGATGATGGTTACTCGCCTCGCCCGAAGGGAGCCCCACAAATGACTCAACCCTGCGTTACAGCCTTTGTTAAGGGAACAGCCATTAACTGCAGGCTGTGCCTTGTCTTGAGCCATTTGTGGGACTCTGATATGTACAGATAAGTCGTTACACCACACTACCTCAAACAGCACACCCCGAAACCCCAGCTCATCCTGCGCTTCTCGGCAAGCCTGAACGGGAATTGAAGATCAAAACCTAAGATCAACCTCAAAAACAATCAAAATCGGTGATGAATCCATTGTTAGTATTTCACGATTGTCCGCCATCGACCCAAAGACGAGTTTTTTGTTAGCCATTTCAACAAATCATGCTGCCACATCAATAGTAACGCTAAGGCCTAGCCGTATAGCAAAATCAATCAGCATGTCTAAACGAAAGTCGTTGATTTTTCCTTTCCGCAAGGCCGACACGCGAGGTTGTGTTGTTTGCAAACGTTCAGCAATATCGGCTTGCTTCTCACCGCATTGATCCAGCTTTGCGTTGATTTCAATCATCAACTGAGAACGCAGTTTCATGTTTTCCTGTTTAACGGGATCATCTTCCAGTGCATCCCAAACGCTATCAAATTGAGTCGTCATTATTGAGTCTCCTGCATCACGGTTTTTAAGCGCTGCTTTGCAATATCTAAATCTTTCTGTGCTGTCTTTTGTGACTTCTTTTTAAAAGCATGTAAAACAAACACCGTATCGGAATATTTTGCTACATATATAACACGGTATATGCCTTGCTCATCATTGATACGGATTTCTCCTACACCCACACCAATTGTCTTTATAGGCTTCCAGTCAGTAGGTTCTACTCCACGCTGAACCTTATCCAACTGAAACCCTGCTTCACGCATAGCATTCTCTGGAAACCGTTTTAAATCGTTGAGAGAACGCCCCACAAATGAAATCCGTTTCATCATTAAATGTACAATGTCCTAAAAATTAGATTATATATGTAAACGTATAAATATACTAGTACATATATAAAAGAATCCGCAGCGTGTAGCTATAGGTAAAATTCGGTACGACGATCCGTAGGTTGTGGGTGAGGAACGAACCCCAACAAACCCAACCCAGGCCAGGTTGTGTCTCATTCCCACGCAGGACGTGTGAACCAGATTAGAAATCAGAAATATAAATCTATTTAGATGGTTATTACATAGTTAAATAGGCTTGACCCGTTTTTGTTTATAGGAGTGGCATGTAGCGGAAGATTGATCGTGCAGGACGGGAGATCCAGTACGGTGGTGTTTTGCAGCACCAACAGTTTTATATAAGCCTTAACCGGCGAAGTTAACACTGGCTGTACTGGAAGTCTGAGGGGTTCATAGTACCGATTGAGGGTGAGCGACAACATAACGACACCCGAGGAAAGGAACCCTGCTTTGTTCACGCTTACCGAAGAGTAAAGGACGGAGATGATTGCTTAATGCTAGACACATCTCAATGCTCGAAAGCGATCGTCAGGGCACTCCAGAGGTAGCTAGAAAGCGGTAGTTATAATTTGCAACAGGCAGAGGTTTCAATATCTGTTTTGACTCACAATCTCTTTTTGGGTTGTCGAACACGGGTGAAAGAGAATCGCGCCGAGGCGGCGCTCCTACGGGGTTTGATCCTTTCTTTTGACTTTGACCTCCATCCCCTTTTGGGTTGTTGAGCACTGGAAGTCTGGGCCGGAATAGTGCGGTGCATGTTTGAGCGTAGCGAGTTCACCGCGCCCGGTTCAGGCTGAAGCGCGCAGAGTAGCCGAAGGCCAACACGATGGGGCGGTTTTTCTTTGGTTCTGTTTCTTTTGAGCGTTCAAAAGAAATGAACTCGCCCATGAAGGGCGAAAAACAAGTGCTAATTCAAGCAGAGAAAAATAAAGAAAAAAAAGCTAGCCGTGCGCCAGCACAAAACCAATCAAACCATACACGCCATATCCTGCCCGCAGCAAAGCGGTGACTTGATCTTGCCGTGTCCATTCGGACATTCCGACACCTGTACTTCAGATCCATCATCCAGCTTCAGTGTCGCGTTAACCAACGGTGCATCACATTCACCACAGGTAGCGTTAACACTCATACCGCATAAATCACATTTGTAAGTAGCCATGGTTTTATCCTTTTGTAAGTTTTGAAATCGTTGATTCAATATAACAATGGGAGATAACGCTGTCTATTCTGATCACCTGTTGGAGTGTGGGGAAATTGCTTTAAAGTTCCAAGATCCAAGTTCCAGGTTCCAGGTCTAAATTCAATAACAGCGGCCCAGATTATTAGATTGTGTTTTGTGTACTTGGATCTTGGAACTTGGATCTTGGAACTAAAGATGATAAGGCCGACTAAGCGTATGCACAGCTTCAATCAAAGCCGCAGCATGATCCGGGTCGACTCCCGGGTGTATGCCGTGGCCGAGGTTGAAGACGTGGCCATTACCTTTGCCGAAGCTGGCAAGGGTTTTGCCGACTTCTTCACGGATTCTGTCGGGTGAGGCATACAGCACACAGGGATCGATATTGCCCTGCAGGGCAACGCGGTCACCTACTCTTGCCCGGGCATCGGACAGATCTGTTGTCCAGTCCAGGCCAAGTGCGTCGCAGCCGCTGTCAGCCATAGCTTCCAGCCATTGGCCGCCTCCTTTGGTGAACAGCACCACCGGGACATCACTAGTAGCAGGATCAGATTTTAGTTTACTGACAATTTGGCTCATGTAGGATAAAGAGAATTCACGATAGGCTGCAGGTGATAATGATCCGCCCCAGGTATCGAAGATCATGACTGCCTGTACACCGGCAGATATTTGCGCAGATAGATAGACGCTGACACTGTCTGCAAGGACGGCTAGAATTTTGTGCAGTAGATCAGGGCGGTTGAACATCATTGATTTGATGCGTGAAAATGTCTTGCTGCTACCGCCTTCAACCATGTAGGTGGCAAGCGTCCAGGGGCTGCCGGAAAAGCCAATCAGGGGCACCTGGCCGTCCAGTTCACTGTGTATCAGTGATACTGCGTCGGTGACATAGCGTAGCTTATCAGAGGGGTCAGGTGCGGCGAGCTTATTGACGGCGGTTTCATCGGTGACCGGGTGTTTGAAGCGTGGGCCTTCGCCTTCCTCAAAGTATAGACCCAGGCCCATGGCATCGGGTATGGTCAGGATATCGGAAAATAGTATCGCCGCATCCAGCGGGAAGCGTTCCAGCGGTTGCAGAGTGACTTCGCAGGCCAGCTCTGGATTCTGGCACAGTGACATGAAGTCTCCGGCCTTGCTGCGGGTAGCGCGATATTCAGGCAGATAACGACCTGCTTGTCGCATCATCCATACTGGTGTTACATCTACAGCTTCACGGCGCAGGGCACGCAAAAAACGGTCATTCTTTAGTTTAGTCATGGTAGCCTTTTATTATCGCGGTAGATCACTGCTGCCCATCAAATATTCATCGACTGCTCTGGCAGCCTGGCGACCTTCGCGTATCGCCCAGACCACCAGCGACTGACCACGGCGCATATCACCGGCGGCGAATACCTTGTCGACCGAGGTCTGGTAGTCGGCTGTGCTGGCATTGATATTGCCGCGATTGTCCTGCGCCAGTTCCAGTTCTTCTATCATGCCCTGATGGACAGGATGCACGAAACCCATGGCGATGAAGACACGTTCGGCCTTAAGTTCGAATTCTGAACCGGCGATCTCTGACATCTGCCACTGTCCATTCTCATCCTCTTCCCATTCAACCTTGATGCAGGTTAGGCCAGTCAGTTTACCATTTTCACCTTTGAAGCACTTTGTGGCGACACTCCACATGCGTTCACAGCCTTCTTCCTGTGAACTGGAAGTGCGCAGTTTATTCGGCCAGTCGGGCCAGGTCAGCGCCTTATTTTCTTTCTCTGGCGGCTTCGGCATGATTTCAAGCTGAGTAACGGATTTTGCTCTCTGGCGGTTAGAGGTGCCGATACAATCTGAACCGGTATCGCCGCCGCCGATGACCACTACATCAAGATCCGTCGCAAGAATAGCTTCTTCTGTAGAGATTTCGTCACCAGCTAAGCGCTTATTGGATTGTGCAAGGAAATCCATGGCGAAATAAACACCGTCCAGTTCTCTGCCTTCAACAGGCAGGTCACGGGGTTCTTCGGAGCCGCCCGTTAATACTAAGGCATCAAACTCAGCAATGAGTTTTCTGGCCGGAATTTTTACCCCGATGTGAGCATTGGTTTTAAATTCAATGCCTTCGCCCCTCATCTGGCTCATACGACGGTCAATCAGTGATTTGCTGAATTTGAAGTCCGGTATACCATAACGTAACAGGCCGCCGATGCGATCATTCTTTTCAAACACGGTAACATCATGCCCGGCACGCGCCAGTTGCTGTGCGGCGGCCAGACCGGAAGGCCCTGAACCCACTATGGCGACCTTTTTGCCACTGCGATGGCTGGCGATCCGTGGTTTTATCCAGTCCTGCTCCCAGGCATGATCGACAATGGCACATTCAATCGTCTTGATTGTCACCGGCACATCAACGATGTTCAATGTACAGGCGGCTTCACAGGGTGCAGGACAGATACGGCCGGTAAATTCAGGGAAGTTATTGGTCGAATGCAGAACTTCAATTGCAGCGCGCATGTCGTCTTTGTAGACCAGATCATTCCAGTCCGGGATGATGTTGTTGACTGGGCAGCCCTGATGACAGAAGGGGATGCCGCAGTCCATGCAGCGTGCACCCTGCTGCTGCAGTATGTTTTTCTCCAATGGAATAACAAATTCATGAAATCCGACCAGCCGGTCAGCGACTGGCACATAGCGTCGTTCCTGTCTTGGGAATTCAATGAAGCCTGTAATTTTACCCATTACTCTTCTCCAATGTTCTTTTCCTGTACCGTCCTGGCTTGTTCAGGCTGTTTTGCACTGCTGCTGCGTATTTAATTCCTGCAGTGCACGACGGTATTCAACCGGCATGATCTTGACGAAGCGGGGTAAAGTCTCAGACCAGTTCTCAAGGATCTCATGGGCACGGTTGCTGTTCGTGTAATGTAAATGCTGTTTGATCAATTGCTGTAGACGGATGGCATCAAAGCGCGTCATGTCATGGCTGACATCCACCCGGCCATGGATTTCCAGATCACCACCCTGATGCTCGAGGGCCTCCAGTGCATCATCTTCTTCAGGAATGGCTTCCAGTTCAACCTGAGCAAGGTTGCAGCGGGATTCAAAATCACCGTCTATATCCAGCACATAGGCAATGCCGCCACTCATGCCAGCAGCAAAGTTACGACCGGTAGAGCCCAGCACCACCACGATGCCGCCGGTCATGTATTCACAACCGTGGTCACCGACAGCTTCCACTACCGCTGTTGCACCGGAGTTGCGTACGGCAAATCGTTCACCGGCAACCCCGCTGAAAAAGCATTCACCTTCGATGGCGCCGTACATGACCGTATTGCCGACGATAATATTCTCCTCTGCCGCTATCGGTGATTCCGCCGGTGGATAGATGATAATACGACCACCACTGAGGCCTTTGCCGACATAGTCATTGCCTTCGCCGGATAGTTCTATTGTCACACCATGAGCGAGGAAGGCACCCAGACTCTGGCCTGCCGTGCCTTTGGCCCGGATATGTATGCAGTCATCCGCCAGACCAGCCATACCATATTTTTGCGCCACTTTGCCGGATAGCATGGTGCCAAAGCTGCGGTTGTAGTTATGAATATCGATTTCGATATTAACGTATTCTTCATTGTTTAAGGCGGGCTGCGCCTGCGCGATCAGTGTGTTGTCGATGACCATGTCCAGACCATGGTCCTGACCGGTGGTATTGTAAATATCTTCAGCCGATGCTGCATCCGGTTTTCGCAGCAGGCGGGAATAGTCGAGCCCCCCTGCCTTCCAGTGATCAATCGCCTTGTGCATGTTCAGTCTGTCCATCTGGCCGATCATTTCATCGAACCTGCGGAAGCCCATTTGTGCCATTAGCTGACGTATCTCTTCAGCGACAAAGAAGAAGTAGTTCACCAGATGTTCGGGTTTACCGGTAAAACGCTTGCGTAGTTCCGGATCCTGGGTGGCGACACCCACCGGACAGGTGTTGAGATGGCACTTGCGCATCATGACGCAGCCTTCGACGATCAGGGGTGCCGTGGCAAAACCAAATTCATCGGCACCCAGTAGTGCGCCGATGACCACATCACGACCCGTCCGCATACCACCATCTACCTGAACCGCGATTCGATTACGCAGGTTGTTCATCACCAGGGTCTGATGTGTTTCAGCCAGACCGATCTCCCACGGGCTGCCGGCATGTTTAATCGAGGTTAGCGGGCTTGCTCCGGTACCGCCATCGTAGCCGGCGATGGTGACATGGTCGGCGTGGGCCTTGGAGACGCCGGCAGCTACCGTGCCGACGCCGACCTCTGAGACCAGCTTAACGCTGATGCGTGCCTCAGGGTTGACGTTTTTAAGATCAAAGATCAGCTGGGCAAGATCTTCAATGGAATAGATGTCATGATGTGGTGGCGGTGAAATCAGACCCACGCCCGGTGTTGAATGCCGTACACGTGCAATTTCCGCATTTACCTTGTGGCCGGGCAATTGACCGCCTTCACCCGGTTTGGCACCCTGCGCCATTTTGATCTGTATATCATCGGCATTGACCAGATATTCTGTCGTTACGCCAAAGCGACCGGAGGCGACCTGCTTGATGGCAGAACGGGCTGAATCGCCATTTTCCATCGGCTGGAAGCGCTGGCTTTCTTCACCACCTTCACCTGTATTGGATTTACCACCAATACGGTTCATGGCAATGGCGATAGAGGAGTGCACCTCATAGGAGATAGAGCCGTAGGACATAGCACCGGTAGCGAAACGTTTGACGATTTCTCTGGCTGGCTCAACCTCGTCCAGTGGCACGGATTGAGCTGAAGTATCGATTTCAAACAGTCCGCGCAAGGTCTTTAAATCTTTATTCTGCTCATCGATTAAACGGGAAAATTCAGTAAAACTCGCGGCATCATTGGCGCGCGTGGCATGCTGTAGCCTGGCGATGGTATCGGGTGTCCAGATATGGCTTTCACCACGCAGACGAAAGGCATAATCACCACCGGTATCAAGATGTCTGCGGTAGATTTCTCTGTTGCCATAAGCGTTATCGTGCCACTCAACAGCAGAACGGGCGATGGCAGCCAGGCCAACACCTTCGATGGCGCTGGCGGTGCCGGTGAAATATTTGTCGACAAAGGCTGAGGACAGGCCGACGGCATCAAATATCTGTGCGCCGCAGTAAGACTGATAAGTTGATATACCCATCTTGGACATAACCTTTTTCAGACCTTTACCCAGTGCTTTGAAATAACGTGTGCGAGCTTCTTTAAATTCCAGCCCATCCAGTTTCTTCGCTGTCATGTTGCGCAGAGTCTCAATTGCCAGATACGGATTGATGGCCTCAGCACCGTAACCGGCCAGCGTGGCGAAATGATGCACTTCAAGGGCAGCGCCGGTTTCGACTACCAGGCCGGAGCTGGTTCGCAGTCCACTGCGAATCAGGTGGTGATGCACGGCAGAGGTTGCCAGCAGAGCGGGGATGGCTATATTGTCGGTATCCACGCAGCGATCTGACAGGATCAGGATATTACTGCCGTCATTGACCGAGTCTTCGGCTTTTTTGCACAGTGTGTTGATGGCTTGTTCCATGCCACGGGCACCGGCTGTAACGGGGTAGCAGATATCCAGTGTTACAGTACGAAAGGCGCCATTACTGGCGTCTTCGATGTGGCGTATGGCTTCAAGTTCGGCATTGTCCAGTACAGGCTGACAGACTTCCAGCCGCATATGTTTGCCGGCTTCATGCAGTCCCAGAAGGTTGGGGCGCGGGCCGACCAGTGATACTAGCGACATCACTATTTCTTCACGAATTGGGTCGATTGGCGGGTTGGTGACCTGGGCAAAATTCTGCTGGAAAAAATTGGCCAGCGGTTTAGCCCGTGAGGACAATACGGCAGGTGGATTGTCGGCACCCATGGAGCCGGTTGCTTCCTGCCCGGTGACAGCCATCGGTGTTAACAGGAATTTAATGTCCTCCTGCGTGTAACCAAAGGCCTGCTGGCGATCCAGCAGTGTCTCGGTATCCGGTTCCATCGGGCTGATATCGGTATTTAGCTTTTCCACTGCCAGCTGGGATTTATCCAGCCATTCCTGATACGGGTAAGCATTGCTGAGCTCGGACTTCAGTTCCTCGTCATCAATGATGCGCCCCTGTTCAAGATCAATCAGGAACATCTTGCCAGGTTGCAGACGCCATTTCTTGACGATTTTTTCTTCCGGGATGTCGAGTACACCCATTTCAGATGCCATCAGCACCAGGTTGTCCTCTGTAATCAGATAACGGGCAGGCCGCAGGCCATTCCGATCCAGCGTAGCACCAATCTGGCGGCCATCCGTGAAGGCCACTGCTGCAGGGCCATCCCAGGGTTCCATCAGGGCGGCGTGGTATTCATAAAAGGCGCGGCGTTTGTCATCCATTAAGGGGTTGCCGGACCAGGCTTCGGGTATCAGCATCATCATCGCATGTGACATCGAATAACCGCCGAGTACAAGTAGCTCAAGGGCATTGTCGAAACAGGCCGAATCCGACTGATTCTCATCAATTAAGGGCCATATTTTTTCCAGATCATCGCCAAACACTTCGGAGGCCATGGAATGCCGGCGTGCCGCCATCCAGTTGACGTTACCGCGCAAGGTATTGATTTCACCATTGTGCGCGATCATGCGGAAAGGTTGTGCCAGATCCCAGGTCGGGAAGGTATTGGTCGAGAAGCGCTGATGCACCAGTGCCAGCGAGGACTCCATGCGTGTGTCATTAAGGTCTTTATAAAAGGAGCCGACCTGGTTAGCCAGCAGCATACCTTTATATAGCAGCGTGCGTGATGACATGGAAGCAATATAGAAAGCTTTGCCAACAGGCATGTCAGCTTCGACAACACTGTTTTCAATCTGTTTGCGGATGATGAACAGTTTACGCTCAAAGGCATTTTGATCCTTGCAGTTGCTGCCTTTACCGACAAATAACTGACGGATACCGGGTTCCGTCGGTAGTACAGTATGGCCGAGACCGGCGTTATCGACCGGTACATCACGCCACCCCAGTAATACCTGGCCTTCCTGCTGAACAAAGGATTCGATCATTTTGATACAGCTGGCCGCGGTTGCCTGATGCGGCGGTAAAAAAACCATGGCAACACCGTAGCTACCCTCATCCGGTAAAGTAATATTTATCTCTGCACAGGCGCTGCGCAGAAAGCTATCTGGCAGCTGCATTAGAATACCCGCACCGTCGCCGGCAAACTTGTCTGCACCAACCGCGCCGCGATGGGTCAGGTTACGAAGAATTTCCAGACCCTGCTCAATAATAAGGTGGCTTTTGCGACCTTTTATATCCGCAACAAATCCAACACCACAGCTGTCGTGTTCATTTTTTGGGTCATAAAGTCCCTGGCGGGGTGGCAAGCTGCCTTGGTACATATTCAACCTCTGTCCTGTTTCTTTCAATGGGGTGATTGTAAAACATCCCGCTACTTATTCTGGTTCCAGCCCGATTTATCTCGGATCAAAGCCTGGTCTCTTTGGATGCTTGATGAGGGTCGCAGGGCAGGCAGGTCATTGCAGTAAAGAACAACATCCTGATATTGACTCGATCTAGCAAACAGCCGACGGAAGATAACGAAAATGAGGGATTTTTTCCAGTATTTTAGGACAAAGATTTATCAATATGCCCAATTATTGGATTCTTAATGGTATTTATTTCCTCCGTGTTCTCTGTGCCCTCGGTGGTAAAAAACCTTGAAGTTGAAACTTGAAGATAAAATCAAAACCCCTCATCACAGAGGACAAGGAGGGCACAGCGGTTTTTGTGTTGGTATTTCCTGGATCAAATATTGGAGTTGAAACAGAATCTGAATTATCCAGAATTAATAGGGTGCCCTTAAGAATTACATTAAACAGATAATTATTTAATCTGCCTGATATTTAGTGTTTTAACGCATCCGTGTAACCAGTACAATCCGTTGCTGGCATAATTTATTTTCATCTATGGGTTCTATGGCAGAAAGCTATGAAAGTCGGTATTTGCAAGGAAAACGAAAAAATTGAAAGCCGTGTGGCGGCGACACCGGATTCAGTCGGGCGACTAATCAAACAGGGACTCGAGGTTATTGTAGAACAGGGTGCCGGATTCCGCGCCGGTTATCCGGATGCTGATTATGAGACTGCGGGTGCCAGTGTCGGTACCAGTAAGGATATCTGTGCAGCGGATTTTATTTTCAGTATCAACCTGCCCTCTGCAGCAGTACTGAGATCGATAAAGTCAGGTTCTATGCTGGTGACTCTACCAGGGCTCTGTGAGGATGACGGTACGCTTAAGTCACTGGCAAAAAAAAATGTCGATGTTCTGGCGCTTGAGCGCATCCCCCGAATATCCCGCGCACAGTCAATGGATGTGTTGTCATCACAGGCGAATATCGGCGGTTATCGAGCCGTACTCGAAGCGACCGTGCAGTATAAACGTTTCTTCCCCCTGATGATGACTTCAGCCGGTTCGGTAAAACCTGCACGCGTCGTCATCCTCGGTGTAGGTGTAGCGGGTTTGCAGGCTATTGCGACTGCACGCAGACTGGGTGCGCAGGTCTGGGCCTATGATGTGCGCCCGGAAACCAGCGAACAGGTAGAATCGCTGGGCGCAAAATTTATTGAGCTTGACCTCGGAGAAGAAGGGTCAGGTGAAGGAGGCTATGCCAGAGAATTATCGGACGAAGCCAAAAAGAAACAGCAGCAGATGCTCTCTGAGGAACTGCAGAAAGCCGATATACTGATATCCACTGCAGCCATCCCCTGCCGTCCTGCCCCACGTTTGATACTTGAAGAAACAGTAAAAGGCATGCGAGAAGGCTCGGTAATTATTGATATGGCAGCGGCCACCGGTGGCAATTGTGAGTTAACAGAGGCAGGTTCGGTCATCGTCAAACATGGTGTCACTATTGTGGGTCACACCAACTATCCTGCAATGGTCTCAGCAGATGCCAGCAGCTTTTTTGCACGCAATCTGGTTAATCTGATGGAATTACTGGTGACAAAAGAAGACGAAAAGCTGGTGCGCCCTGACTACATGGAAGACGAAGTAACCAAAACCGCATTGGTCGTCCACCATGGCGAAGTACGGTTTTAAGTAGAAAATGAATTCTTTTTTTCGAATGAAAAATATTGTTTTCAGTATGATTTTATTCCCAATCTCTATTCAAAGACCAGGCTTCGTCACAAGATTCAAAACCTCAGTGCTTTCTGTGTCCTCTGTGGTTAATGCTTTTGGAGAAAAATATGACAGAAACTATTACAGCTAGCGGTATGTCTCCCGCGGTAGTCGCACTATTCATTTTCGTGCTCGCCTGTTTTATCGGCTATTACGTCATCTGGGGCGTCACACCTTCTCTACACACACCATTGATCTCGCTGACCAATGCTATCTCCGGCATCATCATTGTCGGCGCCATACTGGTGACTGGTTCTGAAGGTGCAACGGCGCTGGAGCAGGGGCTGGGTTTTGTTGCCGTAACCCTGGCATCGATTAATATATTCGGGGGTTTTGCGGTAACCCAGCGCATGCTGTCGATGTTTCGCAAGAAAGAAAAGTGATCAGGAAGAGATAAGAACATGTTGAATGCCAATACGCTCGCGATCGTCTATCTGATCTCTGCTGCCCTGTTTATCCTTGGTCTGAAAGGCTTAACCTCTCCATCAACGGCCAGACGGGGTAACTATCTCGCCATGCTTGGTATGGTACTGGCGATAGTGGCTACCCTGTTTAATCCAGTGGTGCAAAATTATTCTCTGATCTTTGCCGGCCTGGTTATCGGTGCCGTGACAGGTATCGTAGTTGCCCTTAAGATCGACATGAAAGCCATGCCGCAGCTGGTAGCTGCCTTTCATAGCCTGGTGGGCCTTACAGCCGTGCTGGTGGCGATAGGTACGTTTGCAGAATATGCCGCCAGCGGTCTTGTTGACCGTATCATGCTGGTGGAGCTCGGTGTCGGTTCGTTCATCGGTGCGATCACATTCACCGGTTCATTGATTGCTTTTGGTAAGTTGCAGGGCATATTCAGCGGTAACCCGGTTGTCTTCAAAGGCCAGCATCTGCTGAATCTTGCGCTGGGCCTGGTGGCATTGGCACTGGTGATACGGTTTTCACAGAACAGTAGTTTAACTACCCTGATATTGATTACGGTAATTGCCCTGGCACTGGGTTTTCTGCTGATCATTCCGATTGGCGGCGCGGATATGCCGGTAGTTATTTCGATGCTGAACTCCTACTCAGGCTGGGCAGCAGCAGCGACCGGCTTCACATTGCAGAATAATGCCCTGATCGTAACCGGCGCACTGGTGGGTTTTTCCGGGGCTATCCTTTCCTTCATCATGTGCCGTGCCATGAACCGCTCTTTCATCAGCGTCATACTCGGTGGTTTTGGTGGTTCGGATGGCGAAGAATCCACTGCCATGCAGGCTGCCAACCAGGGTGTTAAAAGCGCTGCAGTAGAAGACCTTGCCTTTATGATCGAAAATGCCAATCGGCTAATCATCGTGCCGGGCTATGGTATGGCCGTCGCCCAGGCACAGCATGCCCTGAAGGAATTGACTGATATCCTCAATGAAAAAGAGATAGAGGTAAAGTTTGCTATCCATCCTGTCGCCGGTCGTATGCCGGGGCACATGAACGTCCTGCTGGCTGAATCAGATATCCCCTATGATCAGGTGGTAGAGATGGAAGAAATCAATCCTGAATTCAGCACTACCGATGTTGCACTGGTAGTCGGTGCCAATGACGTCACTAACCCGGCCGCCAAAACCGACAAATCCAGCCCGATCTATGGCATGCCAATCCTCGACGTAGAAAAGGCAAAATATGTTTTTGTCATCAAGCGCAGCATGCGCCCCGGTTATTCAGGCATTGAAAACCTGCTGTATTTCAGGGATAACTGCTCGATGGTGTTTGGAGATGCCAAGGAAGTTTGTGAGGCGCTCGTTGCCGAATTGAAGAATGGTTAACTGCAGTTCCAAGTTCCAAGTTCCAAGTTCCAAGTTCCAAGTTCCAAGTTCCAGGTCGAAAGTTCCAGGTTCCAAGTTCCAGGTTCCAAGTTCCAAGTTCCAAGTTTAAAGCTCCAAGTATTAGGACTAAGGACTAAAAAAGAATAGTTCTTTTGATTTTGTCTTGGAACTTGGATCTTGGAACTTGGAACTTCTTCCCCTACTCATGTCGATCAAATGTCCTGAATCCACTGGACTGACATAGTGCATCGCGCCTGGATTCTTCAAGATCTGACCGAACCATCTCGGTGACCATTTCCTCGAAGGATATGCGTGGTTCCCAGCCGAGTTGTTCGCGTGACTTTGTCGCGTCGCCTAATAGTGTTTCGACTTCACAGGGGCGGTAGTAGCGAGGATCTACCCGGACGATGACGGTGCCGATAGCTGGGTATTTTCCCGGGAGTTCATCCTTGTTATTGTCCAGGTCTTCAATAATACCGACTTCTTCAATACCTTCGCCCTGCCAGCGCAGAGTGATACCTAGTTCTTTTGCCGACAGGTCAACAAATTCTCTAACCGAATGTTGTATGCCGGAAGCAATGGCAAAATCTTCGGGCTCGTCCTGCTGCAGAATTAGCCATTGGGCCTCGACATAATCTTTCGCATGGCCCCAGTCACGTTTGGCGTCCATGTTGCCGAGGTATAAGCAGTCCTGCATGCCCAGGGTGATTCTTGCCAGGGCGCGAGTGATCTTCCGGGTAACAAAGGTTTCACCGCGTATCGGCGATTCGTGATTAAACATAATGCCGTTACAGGCAAACATGCCGTAGGCTTCACGATAATTGACAGTGATCCAGTAGGCATAAAGTTTGGCGACCGCATACGGTGAGCGGGGATAGAAGGGCGTGGATTCTTTCTGTGGTATTTCTACCGCTTTTCCAAACAATTCTGATGTTGAGGCCTGGTAGAAGCGACAGCTTTCCTGTAGACCAAGCAAACGGATGGCCTCCAGTACACGTAATGGACCCAGTGCATCGGAATTGGCCGTGTATTCTGGTTCCTCAAAGGAGACCGCGACATGGCTTTGTGCCGCCAGGTTATAGACTTCATCAGGCTGTGTCTGCTGGATGATTCTGACCAGGCTGCTGGAATCCGTCATATCACCATAATGCAGAATAAATTTCTGTTCCGCCTCATGTGGATCCTGATACAGGTGATCAATGCGATCAGTATTAAACAACGAGGTGCGTCGTTTGATGCCGTGGACAATATAGCCCTTATTTAGCAGGAACTCGGCAAGGTAGGCGCCATCCTGGCCTGTAATACCGGTAATCAGTGCTGTTTTACTCATTTCAATGTGTTTTATGGTTAGTATGGTCAGCCGAAAGTCAGAAATTCGATCGATTCTAACAACAATTTGGATTTATATCGCATGATGCAGATCAATTTATTTTCTACTGCGATGCGTATACTGGCATTTGGAATATGAAATAGAAATTACTGGAATTACTCAATGTTGGTAAAATTTGAAGAGCTGGGCAAAAAACCGGATCCCGGTATGCCGCTGCTGCAGTTGGGCTTCCGCCCTTTTTTTCTTTTGGCAGGGATCTCGGCTGTATTGCTGATTCTGATCTGGATCTTATTGTTTTCTGCAGTCGGCCCTGATACTGTTTACGGCACTGTTTACTGGCATGGACACGAAATGGTTTTCGGATATGTTATGGCAGTGGTTGCGGGATTTTTATTAACCGCAGTAAAAAACTGGACCGGCAGGCAGACACTAAACGGTATTCCACTACTAGCGCTTTCTATATTGTGGTTAGTTGCCCGTCTATTACCATTTTTCCCGGCATCCATCCCCTACTGGCTGGTCGCAACAATCGACCTGTCGTTTCTACCTGCTCTTGCTGCAGCTATTTTGCCTTTGCTATTGAAAACAAAGAATTACCGTAATCTGATATTTATCGGTATTATTTTACTGCTTACCGCCGCCAATATTGTCTTTCATTTTGGAGTAGCAGGCGTTCTGGCCTCTGGCCAGGCCTATGGTCTCTATGCCGCCGTTTATACAATACTGCTGCTGATCAGCATTATGGGAGGGCGTGTTATCCCATTCTTTATAGAACAAGGCGTAAGTGGAGATTTTACACGCAAGAGCTACCCTGCTATCGAAATTAGCGCAAGCGCTGTACTACTTTTACTTGGTATATTGCATACAGTAGGTGCCATAGGTATACCCGCGGTAATCATTGCTCTGTTGGCAGCAGTCCTGCATTTAATCCGGCTGTCTGGCTGGTATGTAAAAGGTATCTGGCGTGTTCCGCTGCTCTGGGTGCTGGTGCTGGCCTATGGCTGGATTATCGTTGGACTGTTCCTGATGGCACTGGCCATGGCTGGATTATTTGCCATATCGCTGGCATTTCATGCACTGACCATAGGCGGCATTGGCCTGATGACGATGGGTATGATGGTCAGGGTTTCCATGGGGCACAGTGGAAGAAGACTGGTAGCGCCTGCCTGGCTTCCTGCTGCCTTTGCAGCACTTAACCTGGCGGTACTGGTCAGGGTGTTCCTGCCGATGCTGATGCCGATAGAGAGTTATCCTTTACTGGTATTGATTTCAGCATTGATCTGGGTGTTTGCGTTTACTATTTTTGTTTTTCGGATGGCGCCGATTTACTTTTTACCGTAAATCGTAAATCATATTAAGGATACCTCTGCATCCTCTGCGGTTAATATTTTCGGTTTTCCATACGATCTTTTCTTTACTGAGAAGATCCTGGTAATGCGCACAAACAGTACTGCAGAATGTAAATTTTACTGGTATTTTCCTGTGATTCCAGTTAGCTTATCCATCCGAAACACTATTCCCGCACTTTAATGTCCAGATACCGGCCCGCTGAGGCTATCAAAACCGGTCAGAAGCTCTTTATCAAGACCTTCGGCTGTCAGATGAACGAATACGATTCCAGGCGCATGGCAGATATGCTAGCGAAATCGCATGGGCTTTCTGTGACGGCAGATCCTGAACAGGCCGACGTGTTGTTGCTGAACACATGCTCTGTACGAGAGAAGGCACAGGAAAAGGTATTTTCCCAGCTGGGCCGATGGCGTGAATGGAAGCTGGAGAATCCTGATCTGGTGATAGGCGTCGGCGGTTGCGTAGCCAGTCAGGAAGGTCAGGATATCCTTGATCGGGCACCCTATGTGGATATCGTATTTGGCCCGCAGACCCTGCATAGACTTCCGCAGTTGATCAACGAATGCCGGCATGATCATCGCAGTGCGATTGATACCAGTTTTCCTGAAATTGAGAAATTTGATGTCCTGCCTGAGCCAAGGGCAGAAGGGCCAACAGCATTTGTTTCTATCATGGAGGGCTGTAGCAAGTACTGCAGTTTCTGTGTTGTGCCCTATACTCGTGGAGAAGAATTCTCGCGTCCTTTTGATGACGTACTGGCCGAAATTGTTACCCTTGCCGAACAGGGTGTGCGTGAAGTCAATTTACTGGGGCAGAACGTAAACGCCTATCGGGGAGATATGCATGATGGCTCGGTTGCCGATCTTGCATTACTGATACATTATGTAGCTGAGATCGAGGGTATTGAGCGTATACGTTTCACCACTTCGCACCCACTGGAATTTACTGATTCATTGATTGATGCCTATGCCAGTATCCCCAAACTGGTTGATCATCTGCATTTACCCGTACAGTCAGGTTCGGACCGCATACTCTCACTGATGAAAAGAGGTTATACCACACAGGATTACCTGCAGATTATTGAAAAACTGAAACAGGTGCGCCCGGGTATTAGTCTATCTTCTGATTTCATCATAGGATTCCCGGGCGAGACGGTGGCAGATTTCCAGTCCACGATGGATCTCATAGAAACCCTGGACTTCGATCATTCCTTCAGTTTTATTTATAGTGCGCGACCGGGCACGCTGGCGGCAGAGCTTGAGGATGTGGTACCGATGGCTGAGAAAAAACAACGCCTTGCCGTAGTACAGAAAAAGATACTGGAAAATGCTGCAGGGTTTAGCCAGGACATGGTGGGCACGATACAAACTGTTTTGGTATCGGGTATCTCAAAGAAAAGTGACAGCGAGATATCCGGCCGTACAGAGAATAACCGGGTGGTCAATTTTACCGGTCCGGCCCGCTACATTGGTCAGATGCTTGATGTCAGGATTACCGATGCCTTACCAAATTCATTGCGCGGCGTGGTCGATGGCATTGAGGCCTCCCGCACCATTCCGGTTCAGTGTTTAACAGGATGATTGCTGCAGCATGAGTGTGTCTGAACCGGTTCATCATTTTTCTCTTCAGTCATCCGACAACAAGATACTGGCGACGCTATGCGGCCAGTTTGATACAAACATCAAACAGATTGAGAAATATTTTGATACAAAAATCATGCATAGAGCGGGGGATTTCACAGTCTTTGGTGGCAAGAAGCTGACACATAAAGTTGAGGCTGTTGTTCAAGATTTGTATGCGCATGTGGTGGATGGCGAAGAGCTGGATACTGTTGCAGTTCACATCGCATTGCAGCATTTGTCGCAAAAAAAAGGTGAAGCTGATGAAATCATGACCATCAGAACACCGCGAGCGAAAGTCCGGTTACGCAACCCGCGTCAGCAGGCCTATGCCAGAAACATTATCTCGCATGATATCAATTTTGCCATAGGTCCGGCCGGCACAGGCAAGACCTACATTGCCGTGGCCTGCGCCGTTGAGGCGCTGGAAAAAGAAGAGGTCAGCCGCATAGTACTGGTACGGCCTGCAGTAGAGGCCGGTGAACGATTGGGTTTTCTACCGGGGGATCTTGAACAGAAGGTCGACCCCTATTTACGTCCCCTCTATGATGCACTATATGAAATGCTCGGTTTTGAGCGAGTCGATCGCCTGCTTGAACGCCATATAATTGAGATCGCACCACTGGCCTATATGCGTGGCAGAACATTAAATGATGCTATGGCGATACTTGATGAAGCACAGAACACAACGGAAGAACAAATGCGCATGTTTCTGACACGCATAGGTTGTGGTTCGCGCTCTATTATCACAGGGGATGTGACGCAGACCGACCTGCCGCGTTCACAGCGTTCCGGCCTGGTACATGCGATCGACGTTCTCAGCGGGATAAGCGAAATTAAATTTAATTATTTCTACTCTACGGATGTTGTCAGGCATCCGTTAGTACAAAAGATTGTTGAGGCTTATCAACTTGTTGATGAGAAGAAAATAAGTGGGGCCAATGGTGATGTCGCTGAAGATTGATCTGCAGCTTGCACTGAATGATGAAAAAATACCCGATAAGGCACGATTTCAGGTATGGGCGGATGCGGCGGCAGACGCCTGTCGGTGTACTGATAAAGAACTGACTATTCGCGTGACCGATACAGTGGAAGGTGCAGAGATGAATGATCGTTACCGGCATAAGCCGGGTCCTACCAATGTTCTGTCTTTCCCGTTTGAGGACCCGCCTGGAGTAAAAACCAGTATTCTTGGAGACCTTGCGATCTGTGCGCCTGTGGTTCAGCGTGAAGCTGTAGAACAGCATAAATCCTCCGATGCACACTGGGCACATATGCTGGTTCATGGCGTGCTACACCTTTGCGGCTATGATCATATTGATCAGTCAGGGGCTGACGAGATGGAATCACTGGAAACCGGCATTATTACCGGGCTGGGTTTTCCTCCACCTTATGATGAACAGAAGCAAGTGTAGTGTATTGCGTTGTTTGGCGATATAGAATCCCGCAAAAACCGCAAGTCAAGGCGTAGCTCGTCGGCAATGGTCACTCCCTTGCCAAGAGCTACAACGCAGGATTGCTGTTTTTGCGGGATTCCCTTCGGGCACAAAGAGAAGCCGTCATCTGCAGCGTTACGTTCCTTGAAAAGGGGATGGCCATTTCCTGCGAAACGATGCCTTGCAGCTAACGGCTTATCGTTGCGCTATTTCGCCAAACAACGCAATACACTACACTAGAGAAAGCATGAAGAAAAAACTTAAAAAGCCACGACCTCGATTGCGTTCCTGGTTGTCTCGATTAGGGTTGTCTCTGCTCGGAAAATCCATGGAACGCGAAGACATAATTAAGATTCTGCGCACGGCCGCTGAGAAACAGTTCATCGGCTTTGATGCGCTGGATATGATTGAAGGTGTTTTTCAGGTATCCGATATGCAGGCGCGGGACATTATGGTGCCGCGTTCGCAAATGGTGGTACTGGAAAGAGATGTGTCTCCGGAAGATTGCCTGCCGGTGATGAACGAGCATGGCTATTCGCGTTATCCGGTGATAAAGGAGGACCGTGACAATGTCATCGGCGTGCTGCTTGCCAAAGATCTGTTACGTTACTTTGACAGTGATCAGCAGCAACGGTTTGTTTTTAAGGACATCCTGCGCGAGGCAGTGTTTGTACCCGAGAGCAAGAGGCTCAATGTTCTGCTGGCAGATTTCCGTGCTAATCGTAACCACATGGCCATTGTTATGAATGAATACGGCGGCGTTGCGGGTCTGGTCACCATCGAGGATGTGCTGGAGCAGATTGTCGGTGATATCCAGGATGAGTTTGACTACGATGAAGATGACGGGATGATTCGCAGAACGGATGATGGCTTTGTCGTTAAGGCTCTGACTACACTCGACGATTTTAATGAATATTTTGGCAGCGGTTTTGGTGCAGGGGACATTGAGACTATCGGCGGCCTGGTCACCAATAGCTTTTCGTATCTTCCGGAACGCGGTGAGTCTGTCGAGATAAACGGCTTTCGTTTTACTGTGTTGCACTGTGATAGCCGGCGCATCAATCTGCTTAAATTGACGGAAATAGAGAACCCGGAGCCTTCACAGGAAGCATCAGCATGATCAAACCACGGTGGCAGGGTGCCATCGTTTTTGCTGCTGGTGCCGGTTTGGTGTTGTCCTTTGCACCTTTTAAGCTGTTTCCACTGGCCATCCTTTTCCCGGCCATACTGTTTTATTTCTGGTCTGCTGCAACTCCACTACGGTCGGCCTGGCTTGGGTTTCTGTTTGGTCTCGGCCTGTTTGGCGTGGGTGCTTCCTGGGTCTACGTTTCGATCCATGAATTTGGTTTTATGCCAGCACCGCTGGCTGTAGTTCTTGTTTTTCTATTTGTTGCTTTTCTTTCTCTCTTCCCTGCCATTGCGGGCTGGCTACAGGCGCGCTTGCTGCACCCGAGCTGTTACCGCCTGATTTTTGCTGCACCGATATTCTGGGTGTTGGCAGAGTGGTTTCGCGGCTGGCTGATGACAGGTTTCCCCTGGTTGAATCTTGGCTATTCACAGAGCAACAGCGTGTTGATGAATTTTGCACCCTTAGTAGGCGTCTACGGCATGAGCCTGGCCGTAGCTATTCTGTCAGCTTTACTGGTGGCGGTAATACGCTATAAAGGAAAATACAGATTTCTGGCGAGCGCCCTGTTTATCACGATATTTATAGCTGGATGGCTCAGTGGCAAGTTGGAGTTTGTCAAAGTTTCCGGTGCCGAGGTAGATATCGCGCTATTACAGGGTAATGTGCCATTGAAAGAAAAATGGCAGGCGGGTGCCACAAAAAAAATCATTGCGCGTTATGTAGATTTGAGTCGATCTGTAGTCAATGAAAGTGCTGTCATCGTCTGGCCGGAAGGCGCGGTACCAGAGAGTTGGCAGCGTGCATTACCTGTGCTTGAAGACTCGCTGCCGCGCAGACTGGATGGTAGTTTACCGGATTACCTTATTGGCACAATCGACATACCTGCGAATGATGAATATTACAATGCTGCGATCATAATCAGCGATAAAGTTAAATCACCCGGGCCGGATGGAATCTACAGAAAACAGCATTTGGTCCCCTTCGGTGAATTCCTGCCATTTAAACCGTTATTCGGCTGGGTAGTCAAATACCTGGAAATCCCGATGTCAGATTTTTCCAGTTGGCATGGGGCTCAACCCGATATGGTGCTTGCCGGCTGGCCAGTGGCAGTCAGCATTTGTTATGAAGATGCCTTTGGTGAAGAGCTGGCACCTACCGCCGGTGACGCGGCGTTCCTGATCAACATCTCTGAAGATGCCTGGTTCGGCGATTCACTGGCTTCGCACCAGCGTCTGCAGATGGCACAGATCAGGGCACGGGAAACTGGTCGATACTTCGTTAGAGCCGCCAACACCGGCTTCACCGCAGTGATAAATGAAAAAGGTGAAATCACATCGATACTGGAACAGTTTGTGCCCGCAGTGTTGCAGGCGAAAGTCCTTCCGATGACAGGTTTGACACCTTATGTAAGATATGGGAATAAACTATTTTTGTTGTTGCTTGGGTTATGGCTACTGCCAGCTTTGTATTTCAGGTTTTGGAAAAAAGAAGGGTAATAAGTTCCAAGATCCAAGTTCCAAGTTCCAAGCTTACAGATTTAAACCAAAATTCAGTAACACAGTTTTTTGACTTATTACTTGGATCTTGGAACTTGGATCTTGGAACTTATTTCTACGTTAAAAAAATCGTCGCCAGGCCAAGGAAGCTGGCAAAGCCAACCACATCTGCGACGGTCGTCAGTGCAACGCCACCTGCCAGGGCAGGGTCTATGCTCATGCGACGCAGTATGCTGGGCAGCAGGGCGCCGAACAGGGCGGAGCTGGTCATAGTGATGGTCATTGCGGCACCGATAATTATTGCCAGAGACAGGTTGTTAAACCACAGAAGGGTGATTAATGTTACGACCAATGCCCAGATAAGGCCGTTTACGCTGCCAACCAGTAGTTCCTTGATAAAAACCTTGCGCACATTCTTGTCTGTGATGGTGCCGTTTGACAGGCCACGGATTACTACTGTCAGGCTTTGTATGCCGGCATTGCCGCCCATGCTTGCGACCACAGGCATCAGTACTGCCAGGGCCACCAGACCGCTGATGGTTTCCTGAAAGCGACCGATAACGGCTGAGGCAATAAAGGCGGTGATGAGGTTTACCCCCAGCCAGACTGCACGACTGCGCGAGGTGCGAATGACCGGCGCGAATATATCCTCTTCCTCATCCAGACCGGCAGGCGCCATGATACGTCTATCGGCTTCATCCTGGATGACATCAACGATATCATCAACGGTAATACGGCCCAGCAGGCGGTGCTTATCATCAACTACAGGCGCAGACATTAGATTATAGCGGGCGAATGCCTGTGCGACTTCAGTCTGTGACTGCTCAACAGAAAAAGTACGAATGTGGGTGTTGGTGATCTCATCAATACGCTGTGCGTCGTCAGCTGTTACCAGATCAGACAACAGTAGCGCGCCAATCAGTTTATTATTACGATCGACGACAAACAACTTATCCGTGTATTCCGGTAATTTGTTCAGCATACGCAGATATCGACGGGTCACAGCAACGGTGACACGTGGCCGGATTGCCACCGCATCGATATCCATCAGTCCGCCGGCACTATCCTCAGCATAGGACAGGACGGCGTTCAGTTGATCACGTTTTTCCCGATCTGCGACATACAGCACTTCCGCGATGACATCATCGGGAAGTTCCGGGATCAGATCGGCAATTTCATCGGTGTCGAGACTTTGTACTGCGGCGGCCAGCGAATGGGTATCCATTTCGGCCATCAAGCCTTCGCGCACACCTTCCGACAGTTCAATCAGGCTTTCACCACGGCGTAAATTGTCGATATACGGCCAGACTAACTCACGCTGTTCAGGCGGGATGGACTCCAGCAGACGGGCGATATCAGCAGGGTGTAATTTCTGCAGATCATCCTCAATTTGTTCGATGCCAGACTCGTTTAGCACAGTGATGATGTGCTCAATCAGGTCTTCGACATTATTGGGGCTTGCTGCAGTCATGGTGGCTCCGCTCAAGGTTGGGCGGAGTTTATCAGATCGTGGTCAAAGATGAAGGACAAAGGACTAAGGACTAAGGACAAAGGACAAAGGACAAAGGACTAAGGCAGTAGTGGTATTGACCTGCTTTTAGTCTTTCGTCCTTAGTCTTTTGTCATCTTTTGAAGTTAAATCTCTTTCCCCGCCAGTAGTTTGCGAGAAACTTTTTTCGCCTTGTTGACATCAAGCTGCCGGATAATAGCCTTGACTTCGAGCAGGTTGGCGGGATCCATGCTCAGCTGCCGTAGACCGAGGCCCAGCAGGACTTCAATCAGCTTCGGGTCACCGGCCATTTCACCACAAAGGGTCACCGGAATTTTAGCCTTATTGGCTGCGAGTACCGTCATTTCTATTAACCTCAGTACGGAAGGGTGCAGTGGGTTATATAAATAACTGACCTCATCGTCTACACGGTCTATGGCCAGGGCGTACTGGATAAGGTCATTGGTGCCGATGGAAAAAAAATCCAGATGCGGAGCGAACAGGTCTGCTGCAATGGCAGCGGCCGGCACCTCTATCATTCCACCAATTTGCATCTTGGGATTAAACGGGATACTTTCCTCTCTTAACGCCTTGCGGGTTTCCTTTATCAGTGTCAGCACCTGAAACAATTCGGGCAAACTTGACATCATAGGGATCATCATCCGCACACGTCCATGAGCCGAGGCACGCAGGATTGCACGTAGCTGGGGAATGAACATTGACGGGCTGCCAAGGCTCATTCTTATTCCACGCAGTCCCAGTGAAGGGTTGAGGGTCGTTTCGCTATGACTCTCCAGCTGTTTGTCCACACCCAGATCCATGGTGCGAATGGTGATGGGTTGTTTGTTGAAACGGCGTATGACACGCATATAAGCATTGAAATGATCACTCTCAGTTGGAATTTCCTCCCGGTTCAGATAGAGAAATTCTGTACGAAATAGACCAATCCCGGCTGCTCTGACATTCAGTGCCTGGCGAGTGTCCTGCGGCAGGTCGATATTGGCCAGAAGGCTGATGCGTTCACCGTCCTGTGTGACTGACGGACTTTTTATCAATGCATCAAGTTTGCGTGTATGCTCCAGCGTTAGTTTTTTCAGCTTACGGTAGGCCGTCAGTGTGTTTTTGTCTGGTGCAATAATGACATCGCCGTTTCGCCCGTCAACAATCAGCTTGTCGCCGTGACGGATATAACGGGTAGCTGCGTGCAGGCCGACGACAGCCGGAATGCCCAGGCTTCGAGCAAGGATAGAAGAGTGAGATATAGGGCTGCCGAGATTGGTCAGGATCCCGCGAATATTACGTGATTTCATGGCAAGGGTATCAGCCGGTGCAAGGTCACGTGAAACAATAATTGGGTCAGAGAACTCATTACTGATATCCGTGCTGCTTATCGGCTCTCTACCCATCAAGTTCTTTTGTATGCGATCCACCACCTGTCGGATATCGTCACCCTTGGTGCGTAAATACTCGTCTTCCATGGCTTCAAAAACGTCTATCAAGGACCGGCTTTGTCGGGCAATCGCCTGTTCTGCATTGATCTGTAGACGGGTGACGAGTTCTTCCGGCTGTTGCGCCAGCATCGGATCATCCAGCATCATAAGATGGGCCTCGATAAAGCCAGTGGCTTCCGGTGGTGAGTCAGCAGTAATCTGCTTGCGAATCTGGATCATCTGCATACGCGTAGCAGCGATGGCCTCGCGCAGCCGGCGCACTTCATCACTGATGTGTTTCTTTGCTATCAGGTACTCGGGGACTTCTGATGATTCCTGAGACACAACACAGGCAGTACCGATGGCGATTAGCCTGCCGATCCCTGAGCCGTGCATGGACAACATTACTCGTCCTCTCCAAATCGACTATTGATTAGTTCGAGTAGTGCCCTTGCCGCCGCAGTTTCATCTGTGCCATTTACCTCTAACAGCAGATTCGTACCCTGTGAGGCGGCCAGCATCATAATACCCATGATGCTTTTGCCATTGACGCTCTGTTCGTCGTAGACAAGAGAAATATCACTGTCATAGGATGATGCCAGTTTGACAAAGCTGGCTGCCGCTCGTGCATGAAGACCAAGCCGGTTGATGATACGGATCTGTTCGCTGATCACAGGAACCTGCCCTCTGTGGTGGGTGCATCGCTGGTTATGGATATACCCATAACGCCTCCCTCCTCGGCAAAATGCGACAGTGTGACAAGATTTTCATCTCGGTGATGTAGTACACGCAAAAGCATCGGCAAGTTAAGCCCACTGACTAATGAAACCCGGGGCGGCTCAACGAATTGCCGGGCAATGTTGAAGTGTGTGCAACCGCGTAGATCGGTCAGAATCAGGCATTGTCCTGCTGATATTAGTTGCTCGATGGCTTTTTCTATCTGTCCGGGCAGAATGTTGGCAGTATCCGGGTCATCATATACATTAATCACTTTAATCTGCTCAACTGATTGATTCATTATATGCCCTGCAGCCTCGAGCAGTTCATAACCTATCCGGCCATAGGTAAGCAGAATGATACCGGTCATATTAGATCCCTGTGCTGTAGATGTACTCTTGAGGCATCATTTTTTAATTTCTCTGCCAGTTGTTCTGCTACATAAACAGAGCGATGGCGACCGCCGGTGCAGCCGATGGCGATAGTGATGTAGCTCCGGTTCTCTGTCTCAAAAGCCGGCAGCCATTCACTCAGAAAATTGTATATATGGTCAATCATAGCTGCAGTTGAGGGTTTAGATTTGAGAAAGTTGATAACGTCCTGATCAACGCCCGTTTGCTCGCGTAAGCACTTCTCCCAGTAGGGGTTGGGCAGGCAGCGTACATCAAAGACAAAATCTGCATCACTGGGATTGCCGTGCTTATGGCCAAATGAAACAATCTGTAGCATCATTGAGGCACCGTCTCGTACACCCACCAGGTCACGAACCTTACTGCGCAGTTCATGCGGGGTAATGTGGCTGCTATCAATTTCCATATTGGCGCTTTGTGCCAGCGACGCGAGCAGTTGATGCTCCTGTCGTATGCCCTCTATCAGTGATATTGACATGTCGGTCAATGGATGACGTCTGCGTGTTTCGCTAAATCGCTTGATCAGGGTCTTTTCATCGGCATACAGGTAAAGTATACGAAATTCTATACCAAGCCGTTTAAGGTCCGCCAGACTGTCTGGCAAAGATTCCAGGAAATGACGGTTGCGAATATCTATGCTAACAGCAGCACGGCTATCCGGGTTGTGCATCAGGCTGGCAGCAAAATGCGGCAGCAGGTTGGCAGGTAGGTTATCAATGCAATAATAACCTATGTCTTCCAGCGCCTGCAGGGCAACTGTTTTACCAGAGCCTGACAGGCCGCTGACTATAGTTAGATCCATCGTTATTGTTTAACACGTCGTTGAGTTTATAACATCTTGCTGGATTGTAATGAAATCCTCAACCGCATTATAACCGCGACTCACCAGGATCTGGTTGCGAACCGCTGCTTCAATCATGACAGACAGATTCCGACCGGAAGTTACCGGAACGGTAATTTCAGGAATCTGTATACCGAGAATGTTTCGATGGCTTTCCTTCTGGTGCAGGCGGTCCATGGTGCTTAGTCGCTGAGGATCCATGCGCTGCAGATTGACAATAAGTTCAATTCGTTTTGTCAAACGCGTGGCTGCTTCACCGAACATTTCGTGAATATTGAGTATCCCCAGTCCACGTACTTCCAGAAAATGGTTGAATTTCGGGTTGCAGTAACCTTCCAGGTGTTCGGGCGAGGTACGACGGATGGTAATAGCATCGTCTGCGACCAGGTGATGCCCCCTGGCAATCAGCTCGAGTGCAAGTTCACTTTTGCCTACACCGCTTTCACCGGTAATTAATACCCCATGCCCCATCACTGAGAGTAATACACCATGCATAGAAGATTTGGGTGAAAGGGCGCGTGCAAGATAGAACTGTAAATGATAGATCAACTCCGGTGCAGGCAGCTGGCTGACAATTAATGGCATATCGGCTTCATCTGCGATTAGTAACAGGTTCTGAGGCACATCCATGCCGTCACTGATAATGACCAGCGAAGTACGGGGCTGATGAAAAATGCGGGATTTCGTACTGGATTGGTGCTGTGCATCCAGTTGATTTAGATAGTTAAGTTCTTCAGTGCCGATGATCTGAACGCGGTTTGCATGGACGGTGTTCAGATAGCCGACCAGTGCCATGCCAGACCAGCGCGCATCGGGTGCTTCGAGGCTGCGTTTGTCACCATTTTTCCCTGCAGCCCAGTGTAACTTCAGTCGTTCTTTGCGGGACTCAAAGACATTTCTGGCTGTTAATGCCGTCCGTGGGGTCATGTCAATAGTGACCCTCACCATTTACAGACAAATCAAAAGTTTCTCGAATCAGGGATGGATCTGTGGTTTCCAGTAATTTCTGCCTTTTTTCATCATTGCGAAATATACCGGCCAGGCTGGCAAGCAGATTAAGATGCTCCTCTGTCGCATTCTCAGGTACCAGAATGGCGAAGACCAGGTTCACCGGCAGGTGGTCCACAGCATCAAAATCCAGAGCATTCTTTAGATGAAGGAAGACACCGACGACATCTTCCAGACCGGCAATACGCCCGTGGGGCAGGGCCACACCGTTGCCAATCCCGGTGCTACCCAGATTTTCACGTTCAATCAGCGTGCGGAAGATCTGCCTGGCATCGATATTCGGCAGGCGTTCTGCAAGCATATTCGCGATTTGTTCCAGCAGTCTTTTTTTGCTGGTAGTTTGATGGCCTATGACTATTCCGCCACGATCGAGAATCGCCCCTATATCTGGAGCATCATCTTGCTTGTTTCCATGCATGGCGGGATGGCGAATACTGGCGTGACTGACTGACATTATTTATTCAATCGTATTTCTACGATGATCCTTTATTTTTTCTTTGTGTTTGATGACCTGGCGGTCAAGTTTACTGGACAGAGCATCAATTGCGGCATACATGTCACCATCTTCAGAATTTGCATGAATTGTCGCACCACTGGCATTGATCGTTGCTTCGGCAATTTGTCTGCTTTTTTCTACTGACAACACAACATGAGTCGTCGTGACGTGATCAAAATGACGATGGACGCGCTCCAGCTTTTCCGTGACATAATCATAGAGGGCATCGGTAACTTCTATGTGCTGACCAGTGATATTTAATTGCATAGTGAAAGACTCCATCAGAGTGTTAGCGATTTACGCAGGTTGGAAGGGGGAATACTCATTAATTCCCGGTATTTGGCGACGGTACGCCGGGCAACACACATGCCTTGCTGTGATAATAGTTCAGCTATGCGGTTGTCACTTATCGGTTTATCGACCGGTTCATTATTCACCAGTTTTTTAATATGGGATCGAATGGCTGTGGCCGAGCAGGTTCCACCGTCAGTTGTACTAACATGGCTGGAAAAGAAATATTTCAGTTCAAAGACACCCATATGGGTCTGCATATATTTGTTTGTTGTGACACGCGAAATAGTAGATTCATGAAATTCCAATGCATCAGCAATATCATGTAATACCATAGGTTTCATCGACGCATCGCCATGCTCGAAAAAGTCCTGCTGGCGCTTGATGATCTCATTAGCCACCTTCATCAGCGTGTCATGCCGGTTTTGCAGGCTTTTTATATACCAGCGTGCTTCCTGCAGGTTTTCCTTAAGGTATCGATTGTCCGTACTGTTATCGCCTCGCTTTATCAGACTTTGGTAATAGCGGTTCACCTCAAGTTTTGGCAAGGCATCTTCATTTAAGCGTGCATACCATTTCCCATTAATTTTTTTTACCGAGATATCCGGAATAATATAGCGCGCCTCTGAGGGGTTGATGATACTGCCGGGCCGGGGGTTGAGGCTTTGAATCAGTGTGATTGCACCACTCAGAGCAGCCGGGCTGCCCTTTAATACACGTTTAAGTTTTGTCATATCCCGATGTGCCACCAGGTCGAGATGCTTGTCCGCAATAGTCATGGCGGTCGACCGGTAAGCTGTGTCATCAGGCAGGTGCCTTAGCTGTATCTGTAATGAATCCGCTAGATCAACGGCCGCAACACCAACAGGATCGAAATTCTGGATTTGATGCAGCATGGCCATTACTTCATCCAGTTCGATGGCGGGTTCAGCATCCAGTGACTGGGTAATATCCTCGATCGAGAGAGTCAGATAACCATCACCGTTCACTGCTTCTATAATCGTTCCTGTGATCAGCTGATCGCGGCTCGACAGGGAAAGCATACGCATCTGCCATTCGAGATGGTCATGCAGAGTAGTCGGTGATGAATTTCGGCTATCCACGTCCATGCCGCTCCAGTCGTTTTCCCGGTTGTTACTGCGTGTGCTACGAGGAATATAACTTTCATCATCCCAGGTATAGTCTTCTTTCAGTTCATCGCCTGCGGTCCCCTGCTCAAAAACATCATCAGTCTCTTTGTTGGTGGTCGGTTCATCCTTGCCAGACCTCAGCTTTTCGTTGTTGTTATAGATCTCTTCATCATCTGTTACTGCAGGGTCTGATGTAGCTTCGTTGTTATCAGCTGTGTCAAGCATAGGATTATTGTCGAGGGCTGACTGGATCTCTGTTCTCAGATCAACAACGGATAATTGCAACAGACGAATGGCCTGTTGCAGCTGTGGTGTCATGGCCAGTTTCTGGCCAAGTTTGATTTCCAGAGTCTGTTTCATGCTGGATTGCCGTTATTGTTCAGCTTGCTACGGCTTATGTTTGTCATATTAATATGACCCCCTCGGATTATATTCTCTCTCTACTGGGGGCTTGTCAATCAGAATGATTTATATGCCCGCATGTATTTATGTAATGACTGCTTTGAGAGAACTCAAGTGTTGCGCCTGATCCCTCGCATATTTTAAGTGTAGACGTAAAATGGAAACAGTGTGGCTTGAAGGTTCCTTAATAATTCATAGATAATCATATTGGAGCAAAAACTTGCCCTTTCTGTGATAAGAATCTTCGCAATAGCTAGCTCACATGCGACCCTTGCCCTGATATGACAGGTGCTGAATCACAATCTGACACAGCCATGGTGAGTGGTACCCTACAGGTGGAAATTATGACCGAGATAGACTTCGCGGACTTCTTTGTGCGAGAGAACCTCTTCTGCACTGCCGGCAGTCAGCACCTGACCGTCACTGAGAATGTAGGCCCGGTCACAGATACCGAGCGTCTCACGCACGTTATGGTCAGTGATCAACAGGCCTATGCCCATATTCTTCAGCTGTGAAATAATTTGTTGAATATCACCTACTGAGATGGGGTCAATACCCGCGAAAGGTTCATCAAGCAGGATAAACAAAGGCTCCAGTGCCAGCGCGCGGGCGATTTCGACGCGCCGGCGCTCACCTCCGGAAAGGCTGATGCCCAGGGCATCGCGCTTGTGCTCGATATTGAATTCTTCAAGCAGATGGTCTACACGCTTCTGGCATTGTGCTTTCGTCAGATCGGGCTGCACCTCGAGTACCGCCATGATATTTTCTTCAACTGTTAGCTTGCGAAAGACCGATGGCTCCTGCGGCAGATAGCCGATACCCAGCCGTGCACGCCGGTGCATGGGCATGGCTGTGATGTTGAGGTCATCCAGCCAGATGTAGCCTTTACCCGGGCGTACCAGTCCGACAATCATGTAAAAACAGGTAGTCTTGCCTGCACCATTGGGGCCTAGCAAGCCGACAATTTCACCCGTCTCAACCTTGATATCCACGCCTTTTACAACGGTGATACCCTTATAGCGTTTTTGCAGGCCTTCTGTAGAAAGGATGCTCATGATGGGAGCCTCTGATTAAATATGCCATGCCTCGCCCTGCGGGGCTTACAGACTGATTCACACACTGTGTTGCAGCTTTTTACCAGGCCCAGGTATGCTTTCAAAGCTGCGCCTTGATTGTGAATCAACCTGTAAGCCAGAGATATGGCATAATTAATCAGAGGCTCCCTAGACGGAGCTGACAGATTGAAAACGCTCATTATTTTTTCAGGCGTCCTGGTTGAATGACTATTCTGGTGCGTCCCGATTCGGTTTTCTTACCTGATGTCTTGCCAGCTGTCTTGCTGGATGAGGACTGTTTAGTTATGCCGGCTTTCTTTTTCCTGCTCGATGACTGTCCCTTGATTGTCATCTTGCTGGTTTTCATATTGTAATAGATGATTTTACCTGTAATTATATTAGTGCCCTGAGTGATTTTTGCATTATTTCTCAGCGTGATCAGGTCTTTGGTCTGTTCGAGTATCAACGTTCTTCCTTCGCCATACACCATCTCTTTATGGCCTTCCGGCAGCTGTTTGAATTTGACGGGTTTCCCATAGGCTGTGGCGGTATCAATGTCATCACCTTTGTAGATCAGGATGATTTTGTCGGCTTTGATGTTCAATGTTCCCTGCGTAATTTCAACCTTTCCTTTAAGTACCCGCTGACCCGTACGAAAATCGATGCTTGTGGTATCTGCATCTATGGCGACGGGCGCACTTTTATCACTGTCCAGAGCGATCGCATGGCTGCTGAAAAAAAGGCCAGCAAGTCCTATGCAAAGTATGGCCCTTATTCGGGAAAAAACATTCATTTGATTCTCTCCAGAGTGCTCAGGAAACAGGTTCCTTCAGCACTAGATTAAGTGTATCCGTTGTAGTAACACCACCACTGCCTGTGCTGTCAGATCCCCGGATGACGCGCACATTACCGGTCAGTTTGACTTCATCCCCGTTGGCAGAGACCCATCCTGTTTCTGAATAGATATGCGTCGGAGCTCCACCGTGTACGTATTGTATAATATGCGGCTTATCGAGCAGGGATGTATCATCATCAGGAAAATGCACCATACGGTCAGCCTCAAGCAGGTACTGCCGATTGCCGTCAGTGTCCATGCCGACAACGGTAAAATTTTCAATATAGTAATCGGGGTCGTGGCTTTTGGTGATTATCTCTTCTTTGGTTGCGGGTTCTCCAAGCAAGTCAGACTGCATCCAGGCCGTAAAACCAACGAGGGCAATAATGGCACTGAAAATAACGATACGTTCAAGCCAGTTCATAATATCCTGTCAATGCTAAATATTCTGAAATATTTCACCACAGAAGGCGCAGAGGTTGTTTAAGCAAGTTGCACATACACTAAAATGAAGTGGATTCTGTTGTTAAGAATTGTTCCATCACTTTACTGTATGTTCCCTGGGCATGCATGATGAGCTCACAAATGTCTCTGGCTGCACCTGCACCGCCATCATTCGGGGTAGTCCAGTGCGCGTGCTGTTTTACCAGATTGTGTCCCTGAGGTACGGTAACGGCAAGACCGACATCAAGCATTATAGGCAGGTCAACGACATCATCACCAACGAATGCAACCTCATCCGATGAAAGCTCCAGCTTTTCACAAATTTCTTTATAGGCAGGGAATTTCTCCTTTCGGCCCTGGTACAAATGCTGGACATTAAGATCTCTGGCACGGCGGGCGACGAGACTGGATTGACGTGCAGTGATGATACCCACAGCAACACCGGTTTGCTGCAGCAGATTGATGCCCAGCCCGTCGCGGGCATGGAAACTTTTTCCTTCATCGCCATTGTCACTAAAATAGAGGTGGCCATCAGTCAGTACCCCGTCCACGTCGAACAGGGCCAGGCGTATTTTCCTTGCCCGTTTGAGTACTTCGTCAGGGCTGAAAAAATCAGGTTTTAATTCTTCCGGTCTCATAATAATCCTGCACGCAATAAGTCATGCATATTCAGGGCGCCAACCGGGTGGTGTTTTTCGTCTACAGCAAGCATACTGTTGATGGAGAGATCCTGCATCATATTGACGACGTCTGCTGCCAGCCTGTCCTCTGAAGTGACAGTGGGGTCAGTAGTCATCACTTCGACTACTTTCGCAGAATAAAGATCGACACCTTTGTTAAGTGTGCGGCGAAGGTCACCATCGGTAAAAATTCCCACCAGCTTGCCATCTTCATCGACGATGCCTGTCATGCCGAGGCCCTTACTACTCATCTCAAGCAGAGCAGCCTGTAGGCTGTCATTGATGCTTACCAGGGGTATATGGCTGCCGCTTTGCATAATGTCTCTGACATACAGCAGCAGACGCCGACCGAGCACGCCACCGGGATGTGAGCGGGCAAAATCGCTGGCGGTGAAGTTGCGTGCCCTGAGCAGGGCAACGGCCAGAGCATCTCCCATAGCCAGCGCCGCAGTGGTACTGGCAGTTGGTGCAAGGTTAAGCGGACAGGCCTCTTTTTCAACCCCTACATCGAGGCAGTAGTCTGCCTGTTTGCACAGTGGATTGTCCTTGCTGCCGGTCATCGAAACCAGTGGCACAGACATACGCCTGATCATAGGCAGAATGGCAAGGATCTCCGGCGTATTGCCAGAATTTGAGATCGCAATGACCAGGTCATCCGGTGTAATCATGCCCAGGTCACCATGACTGGCCTCGCCCGGATGAACAAAAAATGATGGCGTGCCAGTGCTGGCCAGAGTGGCGGCTATTTTGCTGCCTATATGGCCGGATTTCCCCATACCAACCACCACCACACGCCCCGTGCAATCAAGAATTGCGTGACAGGCTCCAGCAAAATTCCCCGCCAGTCGGTCTGATAGCGCAGCCACAGCATCAGCCTCGATCTGCAATACTTTCTTGCCTTCCAGTGTTAGTTCGTCGTCAGTCATTTTCCTTAGTTCCAAGATCCAAGATCCAAGTTCCAAGTCTACAGATTAAAATCAAAAACTATAGGACAGCAAGGCTTTTGATTTACGACTTGGAACTTGGAACTTGGATCTTGGATCTTTTTTACATCGCCTGTACCCCAAGTATGACAAGGTAGGCGACATAAAGCGATAGCAGTAAAAAGCCTGATATACGTGACAAAGAGGGTTCCCCTTTATGGCTGTATAATAATATATAGAGCAGTATTGATATGCCTATCATTACAGGCAAGTCACGGTGCAGCACGTCTGTACTGACAGTGGCGGGGTGGATTATCGCGGCCAGGCCTATTACTCCCAGTGAATTGAATATGTTTGATCCCAGCACATTGCCAATAGCGATGTCATTTTCACCTTTCAGCACGCTGGCAACGGATGCGGCGACTTCTGGAAGGCTGGTACCGATGGCGACAATAGTCAAACCGATTATCAGGTCACTAATGCCTAAAGAGGTGGCAATTATTGTGGCCCCCCAGACCAGTATTCTGGAACTGAGGACGAGTAGTATTCCACCGACTAGCAGCCAGAATATAGCCTTTGCTTTGGGCATGATATCATCCAGTGCCAGTTCGGATTCAAACTCGGTCTCCAGCGGGTCATTAACAGTAGCTGTGGTGTCCCGGCCTTCACGAACACCCGTGAAAACTGTCCATGCGAGTACTCCGAACAGGCTGGCGAGTAGAATAATACCCTTAAGTATTCCAAGCTCGCCGTTTATAAGTATGATAAAAACCAGTGCCATGGCCGCTATCATCAGTGGGTACTCGCGCTTGAGGATGGATGAAGTAATGAGCAATGGAGAAATAATGGCAGCAATACCAAGCACCAGGCCGATATTGGCAATATTTGAACCAATGGCATTTCCTATAGCAAGGTTGGTGTTGCCGGCAAGTGCGGCGATTGCAGAAACGACCAGTTCCGGTGCAGAGGTGCCAAACCCCACTATTACCAGGCCCACGATGAGTGGTGAAATACCCAGATGGCGTGCGATGGCTGCCGCACCATTTACGAAGCGGTCTGCACTCCAGGCTAATATTATAAAGCCGATAAGTATTGCCAGAATTGCTTGTAGCATAAAGAAAGTAATCGTTTTTTTGTTAGTGTCGTACCAGTATAAGGCTTTGCAGTGCGATTGTATCAGAGGTAGTTAAAGGATGAGTGATGAGAATTTAATGACCGGTAGCTTTGGTCTTGACAACGATGACTGGCAAACTATTTTCTACGATGAAGGCCTGCCACATGACTGGCGCGCAGCTTTCTATAGTACGTCTTTGTGTAGCGTTTACCTGCCACCGCATGAATGGCGTAAGGCAGTAGAAAATGACTGGACCGATGAAGTGGATGAAGATTTTCGCTTTGTCCTGCAGGCGCAGTCCGCAGACGACCTCAGAGAACTCACCGGCCAGAAAGTGGATTTCTCTGCACTGGTAGCAGGTGTGGTGCTTGAATACAAATACAGCGATGAAGAAAGGCCGCGGAAAAATGAGATTGAAGAATTACAGAAACTGTTCCCTGTGTGTCTGGATGCAGGGCCAGTTGATCATGCTGAATGCGGAATGGATAAAATTTGCGACAGTCTTGCAGTGTGTAGCGTCTGGTATCCGTCTGTTCAGACTGAGCCATTACCATCGGGGGATTTTCTTGTTACCCTGATCAGTAATGAAACGCTGCCAGCGCAAAGAGTAATATTGACAGAAATAGAGCAATGGATGGCAGGTCAACGCCGGGCAGGATTATTTAACACCTGCGAAAATGATGCACCGATAAGAGCCCAGGAAACAAGGATATTAGCCGAACTTATGGGGGTTTGAGGGCTCAAGATCCAGGTTCCAAGTTCCAAGTTCCAAGGGGAAAGAGGAAAGGGGAAAGGGGAAAGGGGGAAAATTATACTTTTTAAAACGTTGTGGGAGGCATGCCCTCGCGGCGATAAATGCTTTATGATTTAGAAAATCTGTTGAACTTTTAACCTGGAACTTGGAACTTGGAACCTGGAACCGACAACATAGTAACTCTGACCGACCTACACCTGAAACGTGCCGGTAAGCCCATCCTGATAGATCTCAGTCTAAGGATTCCGCGTGGCAAGGTTACGGCAGTCATCGGGCCCAGCGGTGTCGGTAAAACGACTTTGCTTGAATTGATCGGTGGTCGTTTGAGGCCGGATTCGGGGTATTTACTGGTAGACGGTCTTTCGGTGCCTGATCTGGGGCGTCGGGAATTGTTTGAACTGCGTAAGAGGATGGGTATGTTGTTTCAGGATGGGGCCTTGCTCAGTGATCTTGATGTCTATGAAAATATTGCCTTTCCACTACGTGAGCATACCCGGCTGCCGGAACCGGTTTTAAGGCAGCTAATTCTAATGAAGCTGGAGCTGGTTGGCCTGCGCGGGGCCAGATGGCTTATGCCGGATGAGCTTTCAGGTGGCATGATCCGTCGTGTGGCGCTGGCTCGTGCCATCGTCATGGATCCGAAATTGGTCATGTATGATGAACCTTTTACAGGTCTTGACCCTATCTCCAAGGCTATAATTGTCCGGTTAATCAAGAAGTTGAATAAAACGCTGGCCATTACATCCATTGTTGTTACCCATGATGTTGCTGAGGCCATACAAATTGCCGATTTTGTCTATATGCTGGGTGAGGGCCGGGTGCTGGCCAGTGGCACTGCGGATGAAATACAGAATTCGGCGCGAGACGATGTCAGGCAGTTTTTGCAGGGCCAGGCTGATGGACCCGTTCCTTTTCATTATGCTGCTGATGATTATTTTACTGATCTATTCAATACAGGCCTATTCAATAAGGATAAACAGATATGATCAGTACAGTGCGTAGCATCGGGGTATTCAGTCTGGCTGTCCTCGCTGCTTCGGGCCGCGCCTGTATATTGTTAATACAGATGCTTGGCAACATCCCCGCATCGGTTCGGCGCTATGAGCTTTTAGTAGAGCAGCTTTACCATGTAGGCGTACTGACTTTACCGATTATTATTGTTTCCGCTTTATTTGTCGGCATGGTACTGGCATTGCAGGGCTATAACACGTTGGTGGACTTTGACGCAGAATCGTCTTTGGGTCTACTGGTGGCTTTATCGCTGACCAGGGAACTTGGGCCGGTACTTGCTGGTCTATTGTTTGCGGGAAGGGCGGGTGCCGCATTGACTGCTGAAATAGGTTTGATGAAGGCAACAGAGCAGCTGGCAGGTATGGAAATGATGGCTGTAGACCCCGTACGCAGAGTTTTGTTGCCGCGATTTCTGGCCGGTGTGATATCGGTACCTTTACTGGCCACGCTATTTACTGCAGTCGGTATTCTGAGTGGATATTTACTGGGTGTCAATGTGTTGGGAATCGACCAGGGGGTATACTGGTCTGCCATGCAGGAGGGTGTTGATTTTCAACAGGATGTATTAAATGGTCTTTTCAAAAGCCTGGTTTTTGGTGCCTTGATAAGCTTGCTCGCGGTATTTATGGGGTATGATGCCAGACCGACACCCGCCGGTGTCGGTACAGCCACTACCCAGACGGTAGTGTTAGCCTCCCTGCTGGTGCTGGCTGTGGATTTTAGTCTTACATCAATAATGTTTTGAAAAGAATTTGGATCCTGTCATATCAGGGCAAGAATGTGCGGTGGTTAAATGATCTACGGAAGAATAGAAGAACTCTTAAGGATTACTTAAGTATATGAAGAGACAATTAATAGAAATCACAGTCGGTCTGTTCGTCATTGCGGGCCTTGTAGCGTTGTTGTTTCTGTCGTTTCGTGTCAGCAATCTGAATTCAGACTCAGTTTCTAACCCGTACCAGGTGAAAGCACAGTTTGATAATATCGGTGGCCTTAAAGTCAGGGCGCCGGTGACGATGGCCGGTGTCAGGATAGGCAGGGTAAGTAAGATAAGTCTGAATTCGGCCTCTTACCAGGCGCAGGTAACTATGGATATCTCAGGTGCTTACAATAAACTACCGATTGATAGCAGTGCGTCGATTAATACACAAGGGTTGCTGGGTGAACAGTTTGTTTCGTTGGATCCCGGCGGCGAGAAAAAATACCTGAAAGATGGTGACAGTATAAAATTAACCCAGTCGGCTGTGATGCTGGAAAACTTGATTGGCCAGTTATTATTTAAGGGCAACTCTAAAAACCCATGAATAATTATATTGAATCCAGAACCTACTAACCCTGTGTTAAGAATCTTCATAATAGCTAGCGGCGAGGGACATGGATGTACAAGTGCCGTAATGACAGGATGTCATTCAGTGGCCGTGTGAATTCTTACCTTGATGTGACAGTTTTTGAATCACAATCTGGCATATCCAGAATTAATAGATGCGCCCACAATAATCCAACGGAAGGAACTATAAAATGATAAGAAAGTTGATCTTTGTCTCCGTGCTGTTTTTTAGCACGGTGAGTATAGTACTGGCCATGGGGCCAGATGAACTGATCAGAAAAACATCAGAAAAATTATTGGAAGAATTTACCGCCAACAGATCTACTTACGAATCTGATCCCAGCAGCCTATATAAGATGGTAAACAGAATCGCCATCCCGCATTTTGATTTCGATCGTATGACAAGAATAGTCCTGGGTAGACATTATAGTGGTGCGACACCAGAACAACGGCACCAATTTGCTGAAGAATTCAAAATACTATTGGTAAGAACCTATTCCCAGGCATTATTTCAATACTCAGATGAAAAAATCAAATATATCCCAGCCGTCCCCTATGGGAAGGATATGATTGTACGGGAGGAGATCGATGTCGGTGCAGCCGTACCCGTCAGGCTGGAGTATCTCCTCGGTAAAAAAGACGGCAACTGGAAGGTCTACGATGTTCGTATCGACGGCATTAGCCTGGTGACTACTTTTCGTAAATCCTACAATATCACTATAAACCGCAAAGGCCTGCCGGTACTGATTGCTGAATTGCAGAAAAAGAATAGCATACAATGAAGCCGATATTCGAGTGCGATGGGGAAGTATGCCACATTTCCGGCGCAACAACTTTCAGTTATCTTGATGGTCTGTCAAAAGACCTGCTGACCCATGCGGGAAAGCAACAGGATATGAAGATTGATTTGAAGCAGGTTTCAGATTGCGACAGCGCCTTTGTCGCTTTGCTGATGGCTTGTTTACAGATAAAAAAAAAGCAAAATCAAACCCTCAGTTTGTTTGGCTGCCCAAAAAAAGTGCTGGAAATGATCGATGTTTATGGGTTGGCAGAAAGCGGCATACAGATCGGGTGAGGTTTTACGTATTACGATTTACGGGTTACGGGTTTGAATTTCCGTAAATCGTAATACGTAAAACGTAATCCGTTACCCACATCATTATTGATGAATTCTCATCATCAAAAATGCTATAATATTAGCGAACTCTGTTTTAGTTTGTATTTATTTAAGGAACCTCTGATTAATTCTGGACGAAGTAGATTGCGACTAAAATATTCAGGTTTAAGGCGCAAATCGCACGTAATAGCTAGCTATTGCGAAGGTTTGCAACGAAAAAACTGGATATTTTAGGCGTGAGATACGAGTTCACGAATTGATCAGAGGTTCCTTAACAGGATAGATGATGGTGACACCAGAAGACATTAAAGACTGGATCGAGCAGGAAATTTCTGATTGCAGGGTTGAAATTACCGGTGATGGACAGCATTTCTATGCTGTCATCGTAAGTCCGATGTTTGCAGATCGCAGCATGGTGCAGCAGCACCAGTTGGTTTACAGGGCGCTGGGTGAGCGCATGAAGGCAGAAATCCATGCCTTATCCATGCAGACGATGACACCTGAAGAATATGCTGTACGAGACGGTGCGGCCTGACCGGATTACAGAGAGATGAAAAAGATGAATACACAGGAAAAAATTAAAGCACAACTGGAAGAAAACGATATTATTCTATACATGAAAGGCAGCGCTATGTTTCCACAGTGTGGTTTCTCCGGTAAGGCGGTAGAAATCTTGAAGGCCTGTGAGGCGAAATTTGATACGGTTGATGTGTTATCCAACCCAGATATCCGTGACGGCATCAAGCAGTACTCAAGCTGGCCGACTATTCCCCAGCTGTATATAAAGGGCGAATTCATTGGTGGTAGCGATATCATGCTGGAGATGTACCAGAAAGGCGATCTGCAGGAAAAAATCAAAGTACTGTAAGCTACATAAAGTGCTTCCCAGCCAGGGTATCGCTTAGGGCATGGATACCAGGCTGCTCAATAAAATTACAGGCACCGCTCTTGCGAATTAATTTTAAAGCCCCCCGTAGTTGATGTCTTTAGTGTCCTGAAGCTTGCATGTTTATCTACTGACTATCAGCGTCAGTAAGTTTATAATGCGGTATTCATTCTGTTTCATCGCACGGTTTTTATGAGGAGCCTCTGATCTATTCTGGACGAAGTAGATTTCGATCTAAAATGTTCAGGTTCAAGGCGCGAATCGCGCGGCCGCTCAATGACATCCTGTCATCGCGGCACTTGTGCATCCGTGTACTTCGTAATAGCAAGCTATTGCGAAGGTTCGAAACGAAGAAACTGGATATTTTAGACGGAAGATACGAGTTCATGAATAGATCAGAGGCTCCTTAATGGATAAACTCATCATCATCGGTGGTCGAACGCTGAGCGGTGACGTTCGCATATCAGGGGCAAAAAATGCCGCACTACCGGTGTTAATGGCCGCTTTGCTGACCAAAGAGCCGCTACGTGTTCGCAACGTCCCGCATCTGCACGATATCACGACTACTATGGAACTGCTCGGGCGCATGGGTGTTAATCTGGTCATAGATGAAAAGCTCAACATTACGGCTGATAGCAGCACCCTGTCATCTATAGTCGCACCTTATGATCTGGTCAAGACTATGCGTGCATCCATCCTGGTGCTGGGCCCTTTGCTGGCTCACTTTGGTGAGGCTGAAGTGTCCTTGCCTGGCGGCTGTGCCATCGGTTCACGACCGGTAAATTTACATATCAGGGGGCTTGAAGATATGGGGGCAGATATCCGTATCGAAGACGGCTATATCAAGGCCAAAGCTGATCGCTTACACGGTGCCAGGTTGTTTATGGATGTAGTCTCTGTTACCGGCACAGAAAACCTGATGATGGCAGCAACATTGGCTGATGGGACAACCACGATAGAAAATGCAGCACGTGAACCTGAAGTGGTTGATCTTGCAAATTGCCTCAATAGCATGGGTGCTAAGGTCAGCGGCGCGGGTACCGATGAGGTACTGATTGAAGGCGTAGAATCGCTACATGGCGCAGACCATACAGTGATTCCAGATCGTATTGAAACAGGCACGTATCTGGTTGCTACGGCTATTACCGGGGGCGATATAACAGTACGCGACACCCAGCCTCATCTACTTGAAGCCGTGCTGGAAAAACTGCGCCAGGCCGGGGCTGAAATTGAGGTGGGCGAAGACTGGGTAAGATTGCGAACACATGGTAGAAAGATGCGGGCAGTGAATATTCGTACGGCTCCGTATCCTGCTTTTCCCACAGATATGCAGGCGCAGTTTATGGTGCTAAATAGCGTTGCAGAGGGCACAGGAACCATCACCGAAACTATTTTTGAAAATCGCTTCATGCATGTACAGGAATTGCAGCGTATGGGCGCTCAGATAGATTTGCAGGGCAATACAGCTATTGTTACAGGGACGGATAGATTACAGGGGGCGCCGGTGATGGCAACAGACCTGCGTGCCTCTGCTTCGTTGGTGCTGGCCGGGATGGTAGCCAGCTCAGAAACAGTGATCGACCGTATTTACCATATAGACCGTGGCTATGATGCGATAGAGGAAAAACTCTCAAGGCTCGGAGCCAGCATTAAACGAGTTTCCGGTCATCATTTTGAACGCATGTCCACCAGAGTACAGGCAAGGAGCCTGACAGGATGACAGAATCACTGACTATTGCCCTGTCCAAAGGCAGGATCCTTAACGAGACTCTACCGTTGCTGGCGGTTGCTGGCATCGAACCACTGGATAATCCACGAACCAGTCGCAAGCTGATCTTTGATACCAACCAGACCAATATCAGGCTCGTCATCATCCGTGCCGCAGATGTGCCTACCTTTGTTGAATTCGGTGCGGCGGATCTGGGCGTTTCCGGAAAAGATGTCCTGATGGAATATGATGGCAATTTATTTGAGTTGCTGGATCTAGGTATAGCGCGTTGCCGCCTGATGGTGGCTGAACCGGCTGAAATTGCAGCCAATGATGATCCGGCAAACTGGTCACGGCTACGGATTGCGACTAAATATGTACGTATTGCCCGTCGTTTTTTTGCCGCCAAGGGCATACAGACTGAAATCATAAAACTGTACGGATCCATGGAGCTGGCACCGTTGGTGGGCCTGGCAGACCGTATCGTCGACCTGGTTGATACCGGCAGAACCCTGAAAGCAAACAATCTGGTCGAAGTCGAACACATTGCAGACATCAGCTCCTGGCTGGTAGGCAATACTGCATCGATGAAGCTCAAGCACGAGCTGATGCAATCCACCATTACAGCTATTGCCGCTGCACTGGATAAGAAATAATGAGCAGTTTTTCGATGCTGCAGCTGAATACCCGGGACGATGGTTTTGCAGAGTCTTTGCAGTTACTATTAAATCGCAGCCGTCAGCCGATAGAAGATGTAGAAAAGGTCGTAGCAGACATCATCAGAAATATCGTTAAGCGCGGTGATCAGGCCTTACTTGAATACACACGAAAATTTGATCGACTGGATGTGGCCGACTGCTCTGATCTTGAAATATCCAGCAACCGTCTGCAGCAGGCTATAGCCGCAATTTCAGATGTGCAGCACGAGGCACTGGATATTTCACTACATCGTGTACGTGATTTTCACCAGCGGCAGAGTGGCAAGTCGTGGACCTATACTGATGAAACCGGTACCTTGCTGGGGCAGCAGGTAACGCCGCTGGATCGGGTCGGTATATATGTCCCCGGAGGCAAGGCCGCTTACCCCTCAACAGTTGTTATGACAGCTGTTCCTGCTCAGGTCGCAGGTGTTGGCGAAACTATCATGGTTGTTCCTGCGCCGGATGGTGAGCTGAATGAACTGGTGCTGGCGGCCGCGGCACTAGCCGGTGTTGATCGTGTATTCACGGTTGGTGGCGCACAGGCTATTGCAGCGCTGGCCTATGGTACGGAAACCATCCCTGCCGTTGACAAGATAGTTGGCCCAGGCAATGCTTATGTGACAACGGCTAAACGGCATGTGTTCGGTAAGGTGGGGATCGATATGGTTGCCGGGCCATCAGAAATCGTTGTGCTTTGTGACTGTGACTGTGATCCCGCATGGGTAGCCATGGATTTATTCTCACAGGCCGAGCATGACGAACTGGCACAGTCTATTCTGGTCGCAACGTCTGCTGATTTTGCAACACAGGTACTGCAGGCCATTGAAGAATTACTGCCGACTATGGAGCGCGAAGCAATTATCAGGGCATCGCTGCAGGGGCAGGGTGCCGTCATTGTTACTGAGGACATAGACCAGGCTATTGATGTGACGAATCTTATTGCCCCGGAGCATCTGGAGCTGATTGTTGACGATCCACTGACCGTCTCGAAACAAATTCGTCATGCCGGGGCCATCTTCATGGGTGCATACAGCAATGAAGTATTAGGCGACTATTGCGCCGGACCCAATCACACTTTGCCGACCTCCGGCACTGCCCGGTTCAGTTCACCGTTGGGAACTGATGATTTTCAAAAGCGTAGTAGTATTATTATGTGCACACCGGAATCTGCCTCGACACTCGGTAAGACGGCGTCTGTGATGGCACGTGCGGAATCGCTGACTGCACATGCTCGTTCTGCGGAGTATCGTATAAAAGACTAATTACACGGGGGGCCGCAATCAATGCAATGCTCCCACAATCTACCTGTAGGTGCGAATTCATTCGCACAAGTATTTTTACGAATCTCTGTGTGCGAATGAATTCGCACCTACAGGTATCATTTTTAACGGGCTGCAAGGTATTGTGATTACTATGATTCCTCTCGATTTAACAGAGGTTCCCATATGACAGACAAGACATCATCTGCCCGCTGGGTACGTGAGATCATCCAGCAACAGAGCAGCTACCACGTGCCGCCCGCAGGTGACTTCATCAAGCTCGATGCAATGGAAAACCCCTGGCCGATGCCGGAGGCACTCAAACAGCCCTGGCTCGATACCCTTACTGATCTCCAGTTGAACCGTTATCCGGATCCAGTCGCAGATGATCTTGTTCACCGACTGCGTGCTGTGATGGAAATTCCAGATAAATCAGCCATCATGCTGGGTAATGGTTCGGATGAGTTGATTCAGGTCATACTGATGGCTGTAGCCGGTGACAGTCGGACCGTGCTTGCTCCAGCACCGTCGTTTGTAATGTATGAAGTACTGGCTCGCGCATGTGGTTTGTCTTATACCGGGGTACCTTTGCAGCAGAATTTCACGCTGGATATGCCTGCTATGCGTAAAGCGATCAGCAAGCACCAGCCTGTAGTCATATTTCTAGCCTCGCCAAACAACCCAACCGGCCTGATTTTTCAGCAGGCAGAAATTGAAGAAATTCTCAATCTGGCACCGGGGCTGGTAGTAGTGGATGAGGCCTATCAGCCTTTCATCGGGACAGGCAGCAAAAACTTCATCTGCCGATTAGTGGACTACCCCGATCTGATTGTAATGCGCACCCTGTCCAAAGTCGGCCTTGCCGGCATACGCCTCGGACTTATTGCCGGCCATACTGACTGGATAAGTGAACTGGACAAGCTGCGGCTGCCTTACAATATCAACAGCCTGACACAGGCAACCGCCTCCTTCGCACTTGACCACTGGCAGGTGTTTCAGGATCAGATTGATGAGATATGTAGAGAGCGTGACAGGGTCTATGATTCTCTATCATCAATCAATGGTGTTAAGGCATGGCCGAGTAATACAAACTTTATACTATTCAGGGTATCTGATAATCGTGCCGAGGCGATCCATGCTCAATTATTAGAAAAAGAGATTTTGATAAAATGTCTACATCATTCTGGAGGCGCACTGGAAAACTGTCTGCGTGTCACAATTGGTCGTCCAGAGGAGAATGATGCCTTTTTAAAAGAATTGTCCAAATTGCTTATGGGCTGAGAGGAAAAAAGGCAGAAAAAAACCACCAGTTTTATCAATTCAGACTGATGGTCTTTTTGCTTCCAGCACAGGTCTTTGCTACAAATAACTTTACTACTGTAATGAATCCTTCTTTGCTATTAAAGCCTTAAGATGTTCCTTCAGGGCCTTCTACATCAGACACGTTATCGTCATCGATCTCCCCTATATCATTGGCATCGTGCCCTGGCAGATTGTCATCATCTATCTCGTTTTCATGTTCGACTTCGTTCTCATTGTCAGCGAGTTCATGATTCGAGCTGTCATCGTTCGCAGATGTGTGATCAGAAGATTTTGATGGATCCGACTGACTGGATGAATTGTCACTGGAACTGGAGCCACCACTTGCTGCTGCAGCAACACCTATACCGGCTACGGCGGCCGTCCCGATCAGAACTTTAGAAGCTATAACGCCACCGACGACTGCCTGACCGTTGATGTAGGTTTTTTCGATAGAGCTAATGCCTGTCAGCTTGAGATCCATCAGGCCGAAGTGGATATCATCAGGCGCATTTATACGTCCGACCATGCCAAATTGTACATCAAACAGTGCCGGGCGTGACCTGAAGTAGGTAAAGAGTGAGCCGGCACGGTCTGTAGATAGACGTGTCTGACCAAAACGGAAGCCCAGCACAGATTTATCCATCTTTGGTGCAGAAGAATAATTGCTAAGTGGAATATTGAGGTACAACATACCCACACGTTCAACGTCTGTTTCAAATGCCAGAGCCTGGCTAGCTGTTAATGAAAGTGCAGCAATCGCTGCAATCTTAATAGGTGTTTTCATGGTAATTTCCTTCACACAACCGTGTGATATTTCTCCAACAGTAAAAAATATTTTCCATATTTTAGCCGATAGAGGCTAGTTGACAGGCAAACCTGCTGTCCGTTGTTGTCCATTATGTGTACTTTAGTCTTCAATTCTTAAAATATCCTTAAGAAACCGGTGAAATCTGATAAAAGTGATGAAAACATTGACTGGTGGGGAGAAAATGTCGGTGTTGTATGTCCGCGCGCATTTATCACCTTCCACATGATAGAGTTATATTTTCTTTTCAGGATTTTAAGCAGGAATATGTACCGAACCAGTTAAATGAGAATATTGCTTGTAGAAGATGATGCCCTGCTGGGGGATGCTGTTTGTGTCGGTCTGACGCAGGCAGGTTTTACTGTTGACTGGGTTAAGGATGGAAGGGAGGCACTGGCTGCGGCATCCGCCGGTTGGCATGACCTGATTATCCTGGACCTCGGGCTGCCGGGCATTTCAGGCCAGCAGGTATTGTCTGCCTTGCGTAATGCGGCAAATGATATCCCAGTGCTGATATTGACAGCCCGAGATACCGTTGATCAGCGCATAGCCGGGCTAGATGCCGGTGCAGATGACTATATGACTAAGCCGTTTGACATGGACGAACTCAGTGCCAGGGTCAGGGCATTACTACGCCGGCGGACTGGTAGAGCGGCGCCATTACTTCATCATGGAGACATTATTCTTGATCCGGCAGCCCATGTTGCCACACAGCGTGGTGGATCAGTCAATCTATCGCATAGAGAATTCAGTATGCTGCAGCTTTTACTGGAGAGCGCGGGACGGGTGCTTTCACGTCAACATTTTGAAGAGAGCCTCTATGGATGGGATGAGGAGATAGAGAGCAATGCAATTGAGGTACATATCCATCATCTGCGTAAAAAGTTGGGTTCAGATCTGATTCGCACAGTTCGAGGCGTGGGTTATACGATAGACAAAGTAAAGGGCACCTCTATTCATGGATCAATAGAGGTGCCCTAAAATGACGCAGTCTATCCGGCTTCGACTTGTTTTTTTCATCGGCAGCTTAATGCTGCTGGCCTGGGGTGGCATCACAGCCAGTAGTATTTATTCAGCACGTAAAGAAGTACGGGAACTTTTTGATGCACAACTTGCACAATCTGCCAGAGTGCTGCATGCCCTGATCCAACGTGAAATGGAAGAAGCTCTGGTAGAGGGGAAGAATGAAAGTGTGATAGTGCTGGATGTATCGGCACCTGGACGTTTCTATGAAAGCAAGATTTCTTTTATGGTCAGGGACAAGGATGGTAAAGCCTGGTTTATGTCACAGCAGGCTCCAGATCTAGATATCACAGAAGACACGACAGGATTCATTGATGTCACAGCTGTTGATGGTAAGTGGCGCGTATTCATGATGCGAGACAGGGCCATCGGCTTTACAATAGAAGTCGCCCAAAATTATCACATACGCAAAGAATTGATTATGGAAATTACCCGGCAGGTGTTCTGGCCATTCATCATTGTGTTGCCGTTGCTTATGCTGATGATCTGGATAGGTGCAAGTCGTAGTCTAAGACCGCTGGAGGCGATAGCTGATGAGGTGCGGTATCGCAACCCACAGAATCTTGAACAGATTGATGTTGCCAGAGTGCCGGCAGAAGTGCTGCCTTTATTTGCTTCATTAAACACCTTATTGAGTCGTTTGCAGAAGGCAATAAGCAATGAGCGCGGCTTCACTTCAGATGCGGCGCATGAGTTGCGTACACCGCTGGCTGGAATCAAGGCGCAGGCCCAGGTGGCACTGAGAGCGTCTGATGAAAAGGAGAAAGACGCGGCGATCAGGCATATCATCATCGGTATCGATAACACTACCCACCTGGTACGCCAGATGCTGATGCTGGCCAGGCTGGATCCAGATATCCCGAACAGAAAATTTATAGAACAGGATTTGATGCGTATTCTGACAGAAGTGGCTGCGGATGTAGCAAGCCTGGCAATGGAAAAACATGTCGATCTGGAAGTGCTACAGGCCACAGGTGAAACCAAAATAGAGGGGCAGGCAGAGGCACTGTCCGTGCTGGTCAGAAACCTGATTGATAATGCAGTACGTTATACACCTGCAGGTGGCTGGGTAAAAGCAGGCATCTCCCGTACGCCTGATGGAGTGGTATTAAAAATTATGGATAGTGGGCCAGGTATAGCGGAGGAGGATAAAGACAGAGTCTTCGACCGTTTCTATCGTGGCCTCGGTACTGGCCAGACCGGCAGCGGCCTGGGACTGTCAATCGTACAGCGCGTCGTAGATCTGCATAACGCGACGATAGAATTTCAGACAGGAATGGGGGAAGGAAAGGGGGTGACGGTTGAGGTTACGTTTCCTTCGAAATAAAGTTCCAAGATCCAAGATCCAAGTTCCAAGTTCCAGGATCCAAGTTCCAAGATCGAAAACCGAAAATCTATCACCACAGAGGGCACAGAGGTCACAGAGGTTTTTAGTATTGCTGGATTTCTGAATTAGCAGTATAAGTGTAGGTATGAAGAGAATGTTAAATATCTACGTGAAAACTTTTTTCCCTCTGTGACCTCTGTGTCCTCTGTGGTAAATAAGTTTTTGACTTTGATCTTTAGTCCTGGAACTTGGAACTTGGAACTCAAACCCGCTTTTCTGCTAAAATCCCTGAAACCATCAGTTTTGGAAAAAACTAATGAACAACCGCACAGCAACCATATCCCGTGACACCCTCGAAACCCAGATTAGTATCACGCTGAATATCGATGGTACAGGGCAGTCATCTTTTTCTACCGGTGTACCTTTTCTGGAGCACATGCTGGAGCAGATCGCCCGTCATGGCCTGATTGATCTGGACGTTCAGGCAAAGGGCGATTTACATATTGATGCACATCACCTTGTTGAAGATATCGGTATTGTACTTGGCCAGGCCTTTAAGCAGGCACTGGGTGACAAACGCGGTATGACCCGCTATGGTTATGCCTTTGTGCCATTGGATGAAGCCCTTAGCCGCGTAGTCATCGACTTTTCCGGTCGCCCTCAGATCGAGTTTCGGGTGGATTTCCCGCGTGCCAGCGTCGGTGAATTTGAAACGGATCTGGTGCACGAATTCTTTCAGGGTTTTTGTAATCATGCACTGGTAACTTTGCATATCGATAATCTGCATGGTGATAACTCACACCATATTGCCGAGACTGTGTTTAAGGCATTCGGCCGTGCTGTGCGTATGGCTGTTGAGACGGATGCCCGTATAGGTGCGGATATCCCCTCAACCAAGGGTAGTCTCTAACTGCGATCATAGATTTTTGAATCATGGAGGTTCCTTAAATCATGACCAGTATTGTAGTTGTCGATTTCGGCATGGGTAATCTGCGCTCTGTTGCCAAAGCCTTCGAACATGTAGCACCAAAAGCTGATGTTAAGATTTCAGGTGATGTGAGTGACATTTATGCGGCTGATCGTGTAGTGCTGCCCGGACAGGGTGCCATAGGTGGCTATATAAAAGCCTTGCACAATACTGCTCTGGAACCAGCTATTCTTGACGCGGCGGCAAATAAACCCTTTCTTGGTGTTTGTCTGGGGCAGCAGGTCCTGTATGAATCCAGTGATGAGCATGGTGAAGACGGCGACAGCGTCAAAACACTGGGCCTGTTCAAGGGCCATACAAAACATTTCACCGATGTCTCCAGTGACCCGCTGGTAATGATCAATCCGCAAACCGGTCATCAGTATTCAATCCCGCACATGGGCTGGAACCAGGTAAGGCAGACTGTAAAACATCCGTTGTGGCAGGGTATTGACGATATGGCAAGGTTTTACTTTGTCCACAGCTATTGTGTGCAATCAGAAAATGAAGCCGATGTGGCAGGTGTCACCGAATACGGCGTGGAATTCACCTCGGCAACAGCCCGCGACAACATTTTTGCAGTGCAGTTTCACCCGGAAAAAAGTCAGCATGACGGTCTCAGGCTGTTAGAGAATTTTGTTAACTGGAAAGTCTAGACTAAAGATTAAGGATTAAGGATTAAGGATTAAGGATTAAGGATTAAGGATTAAGGATTAAGGATCAAGGATTAAGGATCAAGGATCAAGGATCAAGGATTAAGGATTAAGGATTAAGGATTAAGGATTAAGGATTAAGGATTAAGGGATTTGCGATTTTGACTTTCCTTTAATCTTTCATCCTTAATCCTTCATCTTCTTTTTTTACACCTTATGTAACGTAAAAACATTATAGATTCTGAAAAAGGAAAATCATGCTAATAATCCCCGCAATTGATCTGAAGGATGGCCAGTGTGTGCGCTTACGTCAGGGCCGTATGGAAGACGATACTGTATTTTCAGATAATCCGCTTGATATGGCGGGGCGCTGGGTCGATGCGGGTGCGCGACGGCTGCATATTGTTGATCTTAATGGTGCCTTTGAGGGTCGTCCAGTTAATGAACAGGTGATACGGGATATTGCAGCGGCCTATCCTGATTTACCTATACAACTGGGTGGCGGCATTCGTAACCTTGCAACCGCTGTAGCCTATATTGAAGCCGGTGTAAATTATACAATCATCGGAACTATGGCGGTGCGTGAGCCAAAATTTGTCAAAGAGCTATGCAGAGCCATTCCCGGCCATGTGTATGTAGGCCTTGATGCCAAAAATGGAGTGGTAGCGGTAGATGGTTGGGCAGAAGACTCTGGCATGGATGTCACAGAACTGGCACGTCAGTTCGAAGATGATGGCATTGAGGGGATCATTTATACTGATATCTCCCGCGACGGCATGATGCAGGGCGTTAATGCCAGGGCAACCGCGCGTCTGGCAGAGGCTTTGACTGTGCCGGTCGTGGCATCCGGTGGCATCAGCACCATGGCAGACATTGAACGCCTGCTGGAACATGAAGCAAGTGGCATCAATGCCGCTATCATCGGTCGTGCCTTATATGAAGGTTCGTTAGATCTGGCTGAGTGCCAGCGGTTAGCCGATAAGACAGACCAGGCAGACAGAGAAAGGGCATAATATGGGACTGGCGAAAAGAATTATCCCCTGCCTGGATGTGCGTGACGGGCGCGTAGTCAAAGGCGTGCAGTTCGTTGATATTCGCGATGCGGGCAATCCGGTGGAGGTGGCCGCGCGCTACGATGAGCAGGGTGCAGATGAAATCACCTTCCTCGATATCACAGCATCTTCGGATAATCGCGATACCATTCTACATGTGGTAGAGGAAGTCGCCAGCACTGTATTCATTCCGCTGACAGTAGGCGGTGGCATACGCGTGCTGGATGATGTGCGTCGTATGTTGAACGCGGGTGCGGATAAAGTGGGTATCAATACCGCTGCCGTGTTTAACCCCGAATTTGTTAAAGAGGCCTCCGACCATTTTGGATCGCAGGCGATCGTGGTGTCTATCGATGCCAAGCAGGTAGAAGCCGGTGATAACCCCCGTTGGGAAATATTTACCCACGGTGGGCGTAAAAGCACCGGCCTGGATGCCCTTGAATGGGCAAAGAAAATGGCCGATTACGGGGCCGGAGAAATTCTGTTGACCAGTATGGACAGAGATGGCACCCGCGATGGTTTTGATCTGGCCCTGACACGCGCTATTTGTGATACCGTTAATGTACCGGTAATCGCTTCCGGTGGCGTCGGAAATCTCGATCATCTGGTCGATGGCGTGAGTAAAGGACATGCCGATGCGGTGCTGGCAGCCAGTATTTTCCATTTTGGTGATTACACTGTGCAGCAGGCCAAAAAGCGTATGCAGGATGCCGGTATCGAAGTAAGAATTACGGAATAATACAAATGGATGTAGCGTTGATCGGCGTGATTTTCTTAGATGAAGGATTAAAGACTAAGGGTGAAGGATAAATAAATGCACGCCCTGCTCTTTTATCCTGAATCCTTCATCTTTTATCTAAAAAGCATCGCGCCGAGCGACGCTCTACAGGCACATAAGAGGTAAGCAAATGGCGGATAACTGGCTGGATGAAGTCAAATGGACATCTGATGGGCTGGTGCCGGCCATCGCTCAGGATGCCGAAACCGGCAGCTTATTAATGATGGCGTGGATGAACCGGGAGGCACTGCAGCAAACGGCAGAGAGTGGTCATGCCGTATACTGGTCGCGTTCACGCAGTAAATTGTGGCACAAGGGTGAAGAATCAGGTCATCAGCAAGTGGTGAAAGAATTGCGCCTGGACTGCGATAATGACGTAATATTGATCAAAGTTGAGCAAAAGGGCGGCATAGCCTGTCATACTGGCCGTAAGAGTTGCTTTTATCAGCGCTACCAGAATGGCCAGTGGCAGAGCGTGGAACCGGTACTGAAAGACCCGAAAGAGATATATAAAGAAGGGGAAAGGAGGAAAGGTGGAAAGGGGAAAGGGCTTTTCGTAGGAAGCGCTCGGCGCGATGGTTTTAGGTAAAAGGTTAAAGGTTAAAGACGAAAGACGAAAGACGAAGGAGGGTTTCGATTTTGATTTTCCTTTCCCCCTTTCCCCTGCCGTAAAAAAGGTGTTTATTTTGAAAGATATTCTTCAACAATTGACAGAAGTACTGGAACAGAGAAAGCTGGCATCTGCTGATAGTTCCTATGTCGCCGGCCTGTACGATAAGGGGCTGGACGCTATACTGAAGAAGATTGGTGAAGAAGCCACAGAAACAGTAATGGCGGCAAAAGATGGTGATCGGCAGAAGATTGTTTATGAAACCGCGGATTTGTGGTTTCATACCTTGATCATGTTATCTCACCAGGGATTAACAGCAGACGATGTGCTGCAGGAACTGGCGAGACGTTTTGGTTTGTCTGGTCTTGAAGAAAAGGCAAATAGGCCCACATAATATTAGGGAATATTTGATTAATTCTGGACGAAGTAGATTGCGATCTAAAATATTCAGGTTTGAGGCGTAAATCGCACGTAATAGCTAGCTATTGCGAAGGTTTGCAACGAAAAAACTGGATATTTTAGGCGTAAGATACGAGTTCATGAATTGATCAGAGGTTCCCTAGCTATTGAGTAACCATTTACATGTCCGCAGTATATGCGGGCTGTTACTCACAACAGTCTGTGAGGGAGTTAAACCTCGTAGAATTTAAATGGAGTAAGTTATGGGTGTAGGTGGAATAGGTATCTGGCAGCTTTTGATTGTACTGGTTATCGTCATGTTGCTATTCGGTGGCAAGAAATTACGTAACCTGGGTGGTGATCTCGGCGCGGGCATAAAAGGTTTCAAAAAGGCAATGGGCAATGAAATGTCCAAGGAAGATGAAACACCCGACACACTGGAATCGAAGAAGACCGGTGAAGTGATTGATGCAGAAGTAACCAGCAAAACTGAAGATAAGGCCTGAGCCCCTAAAAGATGTTTGATATCGGGACGTTTGAAATGATCCTGATCGGGGTCATTGCTTTGTTGATTCTGGGCCCGGAGCGGATGCCTGAAGCAGTGCGAGCTGTCGGTCGCTGGGTGGGCAAAGTACGCGGAATGATTACCGGTATCAAGGCAGATGTCCTCAGCCAGATGTCAGTATCGGAACTTAATGAACTGCGGCAGCTACGCAACGATCTGACGTCGGCGCAGACAGAACTCAACAAGTTTAAGCACAGTGCAACAGAGTCACTGAATGAACAGGTTTCTTTACAGACGGCAGCAACAGAAACACCCAATATATCTTCTGATACATCTTCTGATACATCTTCTGATACATCTTCTGAGGTATCTACAGATTCACCTAAAGACACTAAAAATCCAGACTAGTGCTTTATCCATGTGATAATTACGGGTTCAGCATCCCTGTGGTATTTTGCAGCAAGGTGCAGTTCGAGGGTAATAGCTGTTCCCCTTTCGAGTTAACTGGGTTCGCACATCACATGGATAGAATACTAATATGAGCGAACAGAGCGGCACCCCCGATGAGGGAGAGGAGGCACAGCCCGAGTCTTTTATCGGCCATTTAATTGAACTGCGCGATCGCCTGCTGCGCTCTGTTATCGTCGTTCTGATTGTATTTATACCAGCCGCTATCTTCTCCGGCAGGCTGTTTACCCTGCTGGCAGCTCCCATGCTGTCGGCCTTATCCAATAGTGGCACCATGATTTCAACTGATGTCGCCGGGCCTTTCCTGGTGCCTCTGAAATTTGCCTTTGCTCTGTCTATCGCTGTTGCCGTCCCTTATTTACTTTTTCAAATCTGGTCATTTATAGCGCCTGGGCTATATGACAAGGAAAAGCGTCTGGCTTTTCCACTGCTGCTGTCCAGCACCATTCTTTTTTACCTCGGAATAGCCTTCGCCTACTTCGTCGTTTTTCCCATCATGTTCAGTTTCTTCCCAAGCGTCGCACCGGTTGGTGTTGAAGTAACGCCGGACATCAATCGTTACCTGAGTTTTGTGATAAAACTCTTCTTTGCCTTCGGTATCGCCTTTGAAGTGCCTATTGCAACAATACTACTGATCAAGGCCGGCATCACCACCCGGGAGAAGCTGGCAAAAAAGCGCCAATACGTGGTACTCGGTGCTTTTGTAGTCGGTATGCTGCTAACCCCACCGGATATTTTTTCGCAGAGTATGCTGGCCATCCCAATGTGGCTGCTGTTTGAACTGGGGCTTTTCATGTCAAAGTTCATGGGGCCTCCAGTAAAAAAAGATGATGAAGATCCTGACGACAATAACGATCCAGAGCAGACGATAATTCCGCCAGAAGAAACCGACGAAGATGACACCATCACGCCTGCCATAATGCCACAGCAGGCCAATGCAGATGAATCGGAAGATGATGCAGTCGATGACGTCGAGGAAGAAGAGGATATCGACAAACTGGCCGAAGAACTGGACGAACTCGAGGACATCACAGACTGGATTCAACCAGAACCGGAAAAATCTGATGATACTGATAAAGGCAAAGAAAAGGGGAAAGGGGAAAGAGGAAAGGGGAAAGGAAAGTCAAAATCGTAACCCTCTTTCATCTTTCATCTTTCATCTTTCATCTTTCCTCCTTTCCCCTGCAGTTACCAACTTGGTCAAAACACATGATCCTGTTAGGATAATCACTAATCACTATTTGCTCAGGAGGAGTCCTCGTGAAAAAAATAAATCGTTTTACTACTTGTTATACAGCCTTATTGCTACTGTTTAGCTTCGCAATTTTTCCTGCCGTAGCCGATGAACTTTACAAGTGGGTTGATAACAAGGGAAATGTAACTTATCAGAGCAGTCCTCCACCTGGTACGGCAAAAAAAGTAGAAAGGCCTAATATTAGTACAGGCAATAGTGCTGCGTCCGATCAAGTTGAGGCAGCACAACATGAGGAAAAGGATTTAAAACCGGTTAAATTTTATTATAAACCGGAATGCTCCTCCTGTGAGGAGGCACGAGCATATTTCGATGAAAATACCGTACCTTTCGTAGAGATTGATTTGTCAGAAAACGAAGCTGAAGCGGAGAAGCTGGAAAAAAAATTGGGTGTCATCAGTGTTCCAATCTTCGGGATAGGGGATAAATATGTTTCCGGGTTTGAAAAGAACATGTTGAATAAACTTCTCGTGAATGAAGGCTATGATTTACCCGCAGAGATAAATGACTAAAGAAACACGTTTTAGGTATGTTTTACGGTTTACATAACCCGTAACCCGTAATCTGCAAAAGGTGCGGCAAATTCGCACAAATCTTGTCCAAACGAATTCGAACCTGCAAATAATATTCTTCCCACACAAACTAGTAGCTGACAGCGGCCCCTTGTTTTTGTAGGTGCGAATTCATTCGCACAAGACTGTTAAAAAGGAATTTTTCTCCATGGTCTTGTCCGAATGAATTCGGACCTACAATTATTTTTCTTTTGGTTTCCCTGCGACCTATGCGAGTGAACATTGTTTTGGTTTTGATAAAGAACTGAAACTTCCTCTAAGCCCTGCGGTCAACAGATAATAGACCGGCCAAACGGGGTGAAACGTGTATAAATTTCTTCTACACCTGCTCATTTTACTGAGCATAAATTATGCATCAGCAGCAGAACCACTTACAAACCAGCTAGCCAATAATCCGTCCCCTTACCTTGCTTTGCATGGTTCAGACCCCGTTGCCTGGCAGGCGTGGGATGAATCAGTACTGGAGCGTGCAAAGGCCGAGAACAAGCTGATCTATCTTTCTATTGGTTATTTCTCCTGTCACTGGTGCCATGTGATGCAGCGTGAGTCGTACAAGGATCCAGAGGTGGCGAAGTGGCTTAACGAACATTTCATCCCGGTAAAAATAGACCGTGAACTGGAAGAGGCATTAGATGCCAGAATGATCGACTTTGTCGAAAAAACACGCGGTCGTGCTGGATGGCCATTAAACGTATTCGTGACCCCTGAAGGCTACCCCCTCTATGCGGTGCTCTATATGCCGCGCAATGAGTTTTTAAAACTGATCACAGAGCTGCAGGATCTCTGGCAGAAAGACAGCTCAGGCATGGCCGCCCTGGCACGTGAAGATATAGCTGAGGAAGTCCCCCTGTCTTCATATCAATGGAGCCAGCAGGGGGCAGAACAGCTTGTCGAATCATTGACCTATGATGCACTGGAACGTGCAGACCCGATTCAGGGTGGCTTTGGTGATCAGGCAAAATTCCCCAGTACCCCGCAGCTGGATGTTCTACTAGATAGCTATGACAGCAAACCAACTACCGAATTAAAAGCATTCCTGATCACTACACTAGATCAAATGGCAACCCAGGGGCTGCGTGATCACATAGGCGGGGGCTTTTTTCGCTACACCACCGATCCGGACTGGCAGACACCGCATTTTGAAAAAATGCTCTATGACAATGCCCAGTTGGTGCGGGTCTATTTACGTGCCGCTGAACTGTTATCCCGTCCTGATTACACAGAGATAGCCAGCGACACACTAAAATTTATGCAGCGTGAATTGATGAGCAAAGAAGGTGCTATGGCCGCTTCATTATCCGCCATCGATTCCAATAACGTAGAAGGTGGCTACTATCTGTGGACGAAGGATGAGTTGAAATCGCTGCTCAGTAAAGAAGAGATGGCCATTGTCGAAAAAATTTGGCTAGGCAAGGTTGCCGCACACTTTGATGGCGGCTATTTACCCATGTGGCAGGAGGGTTATCCTACACAGCAAGGACTCTCAGCATCTGACCGGAAACTATTATCATCCGCCCGATTGAAAATGCTGAAGAAGCGTCAGCAGGATCGCCATCTACCTGTCGATAATAAACTACTTGCCGGCTGGAACGGACTGGCACTAAGTGCTTTTTCGATAGCGGCGAAACAATTTGATGAACCTGATCTGAGGAAAACAGCAGACTCGATTGCTCAGTATATTACCCGGTCATTGTGGCAAGCTGATCATCTTGTTCGTGCGCGCAAGGCGGGTAAGGCGATGGGCCAGGCAAGCCTGGCTGATTATGCCTTTGTTGCGGAAGGGCTGTGGGATTATTACCAGCTAACCGGCAACAAACAGGATTTTGCATTACTACAGGCGGTAAGCAACGCAGCATGGAAGAGGTTTTATACCAAAGCTGGCTGGAGCCTGGGCAGCATGACTACCATCGAATCAGCAGGACGTCAGGCTATCATCCCGGACGGGCCCCAGGCATCCCCGTCATCTACTCTGCTTAACATTAGCTATAAGCTAGCAAAAGAAACCGACAATAAAAAGCTTGTGGAAAAAGTAAAAACAGCATTGGGATATGATGCCATTTCCCTTAGCGGCAATGTCTTCTGGTATGCTAGCCAGGTCAGGGCGATTTTGAATTCAGTTGAAAGGTTTTGATTTTCTGTAGGTGCGAATTCATTCGTACACGAATTGCCATCGAGATCACTTAGTCCGAATAAATTCGAACCTACAATTATTTTCTACTTTGAGGCCGGCAAAACATGGAAGATCTTCAACTGTTTTCAGGCATACTTTTATAGCTGCTTGCCTCTGGTTTGCATTTAATACAGCTCAGGTACTTGAAACTTATAACCCAAAATGTTAAAAACCTGACCACAGCCACGGATCAGGCTGTCTACATCTCATGGAGGAGTCGGAAATGGAATTCCGCAGTTCAGACACTACAGGTTTTACACTGGTAGAGCTTATTACTACCCTGTCCATAAGCAGCATGCTAATGACTGCTGCAGTACCCGGTTTTCAGTCATTGATTGAACGCAATCGTATAGCAGCATCGGTCAATCTATTTCTGTCACATCTCTATCAGGCAAGATCAGAGGCTGTGAAGCGAGAGAGCTTCGTGACCCTTTGCCCTAGTAGTGATGGCATTCGCTGTATCGCCGACTACACCCAATGGGCTAAAGGTTATATTGTCTTCGTTGATGAAGATAAAAACAAACAACGCGATATAAATGAACGGCTAATCAGCTTTTACCAGGGCGAAGATAACAAAATAAAGATCCATTCTTCATCAAACTTTCGCAAGGTAGTTTCCTATTACCCCACGGGAAGGGCCTGGGGCTTCAACACAACAATAAGGTTCTGTGCCAAAATTGACGAAGACCATAATCGTGCGCTAATCATTGCATCTACTGGTCGTCCAAGGACCAGCAATAGAATGCCGGATGGAAGTAAAATTGTCTGCAATTAAATCAAAAGAATAATAATTGTAGGTCCGAATTCATTCGGACAAAGTGATTTCAATGGCGATTCATGTGCGAATGAATTCGTACCTGCATAAACTCCGGATTATACCCACAAACCGACAAACGTCTTTTGTCAACCGATAATTGGTATCTGGATTTTTTCTAACCAGTCCTATACTCAGCACTAAGCATAAGCCGTAAAAGGACTACAAATATGCGCTATTGGCGTGGATATACCGTAATTGAGGTGATGATAACACTAGCCCTGCTTGGAGTGGTGACGGCGCTGGCTGTGCCGAGTTTTCGCGAGTTGATTGATCGTAATCGCCTTTCTGCTGCAACAAATGATCTTGTTTCAGCCTTTCTTACTACCCGCAGCGAGGCAGTTAAACGTGAGTGCAGGGTATCAATAAGCAGAAATGGCACATGGAATGTGGGTTGGACTGCAAACGTATTAACTGACCTGGCTGGCTGTAACAGCCTGGAACTCATTAATCATGAAACCAGTAGCGCTAAACTCGGTGTCACGACAAATGGGAACATAGGAAATGCGGTGATCTACAGTCCAGACGGGCGGGCTGTCGGGCTCGCAGGCGGAAATAATGACTTTTTTACATTGACCTATAATGGACAAACACGAACCGTGTGTCTCACACAGAATGGGCGTCCTTATGTACCGAAAGGAGGTAGCTGCCCATGATAAAAAGTTCCTGCAGATGGCGCTATAGTAAGGGTGCAACGTTGCTTGAAGTAATGATTGCAGCGGCCATCCTCGGTGTTGGCCTGCTGGGTATTGCGGCCTTACAAATGACCTCACTACAGGGTTCAAGTAACGCGGAGTATCGTGGCAGGGCCTCTGATCTTGCCTGGTCGCTGGCCGACAGAATGCGTGCCAATCTGCCGGGTATTGCCAGTTATGCTTCCACGGCAGCGGCGAACTGTACTGCGCCTGTCGCAATCTGTGCCATGGTCCCTGGTGCATCAGATGCGTCCGGAGTTTCAATCTGCTCGCCGACACAGATTGTTGCCTACGATTTATGGGAGATCCGTTGCTCTAATGGCCGTAAAAAAAGAATCACTGATGGCTATCCCGAAGACAATGATGGAGGAATTCGAGGTTCGTTACCTGGGGGCACAATGCTTGTGACTTCAACGACTAATGCCAGCGGCGCCATCGCCAATATCCAGATCAACTGGCTGACAAGAACCACCGACAATAGTGCTCAAACGCTTACAGACAGGCTGTCGATTACTGTTATGCCCGGTACAGATCCGACTTTATGACATGGACTATGCAAATATGAGCAAGTTACCTTACAGCAAGGGTTTTACCCTGATATCGCTGATGATTGCCACGCTGATTGGCCTGTTTATTATTGCAGCTGCTGGTGAGGTCTATGTTAAAAGTAAATCAAGCTTTAATGCACGGGCTGCTATATCGTCGATGACTGAAAACGGGCGTTTTGCCATCCAGGATCTGCGACGAACTCTCGTCATGGCCGGTATGGATATCAGGGCCAGTGAGGCCAGTTCTCCCACTTTACGTTCAATCCCTCCAATTAGTGCCAGCGGGACTGCAGTGGGAGCGACGGGGCAAGATTCAGATGTTGTCGCTGTCAGGTACCGGCGTGGCCCATCCTGTGGGGCCCCTATAAATAATCCGTATCCTTTAGCCCCTGCCACGGTTCGATTCCTTGTTGTAAATGAGCAGCTGATGTGCCAGGTAAATGGAGGAACACAGCAGCCACTGGTCTCCGGCGTCAAGCTCATGAAAGTCCTCTATGGTGTTGATGATACCGCAGATGGTTATGCCAACCGCTATCTGAATGCTACACAGGTGAATGCACTAGGGAAATGGATAAATATAGTATCGCTACGGGTTGGCCTGATTGTTGATTCAGCTGAATACAGCCAGCCCGTTGAGATGCGCGCACCGGCTGCCTATAACCTCAGCTTGCTAGGGATGAACTACACCGTTCCGGCGAATGATGAAAAGACTTACAAGGTCTTTTCCACAACGGTACAGCTTCGCAACCTGAATGCCATCATGCAGAAGCAGTGATGATTGAGGATATTATGAAACAGACAATAATCGATCAACCTGGGCAGGTAATTTCCACGCCCAGACAACAAATTATAAAGCGGCAGCAGGGCGTTGCATTGATTATCAGTATGATTTTACTGGCAGTCATTACGCTGTTGAGTGTTACCGCAATGCGCGGGACAAATCTTGATGCCAGGATCGCCGCCAATTATCAGCATAAGCAGCTGAGTTTCCAGGCGGCTGAAAATACCTTTGCCAAATTAACAGGTAACAACCCTCAGGTTGTAGTACCAACGGTATACACCGGGACAATAACGAGTACAAATTATGTTTCTTTTCCCGGAGTCGACGGACAGCCAGGTTCGAGTGGGGATCTGGATCTGGCATATCTCGGCAAAAGCGCACCGGGTGAGTACAGATTCTCCGGCTATAGCCTGAATGCTACCGCTTTGATTTATCAGGCTGATTCTTATGGTAGCGTAAGCAATAGCAATGCAAGATCGCACCACAGGGCAACAGTTGTGCTAGTACGCGACTGATGAAACTGACAGGAGTTATACAATCATGAAGGCTACAAATACATCAACAATTCCTAACCGGAACGGACTTAAATCTTTATTGATTACATCTATTGCAGGCCTGATGTTCGTCTCGGCGGCAGTGCAGGCAGATGATGTTGAGATATATCTGACACCGCCACCAAACCCCGTGCCACCGAACATGCTCTTTATCCTTGATGAATCCGGCAGTATGAGTAGTAGGACTCATACCAGTACTGGTGCTCATAGTACTAGAATCGCGGATTTGAGATCTGCCCTGACCGATATACTGAACGACCCGGACAATGACAATATCAATGCCGCTATCATGGCCTATACAACCCACATTTATAATAATGGGCCGTTGTCGCTGCGTGCCGTCTCGGGTTTTGGGAAAATTGTCGACAACAGGACGACGATGGTAACGGCAGTAAATAGTTTAAGTGCAAGAAGTTACACACCTTCTGTCAAGGCCCTTGAAGCCGGTGTGGAATGGTTTAAAAACGGCTTTACAGACACACCGTATAACTGGACCGTCGCCCACTTAGGAACTACTCCTCAGACCTATCAGTCACCGATTGGTAATAACCCGGTAGGAAACTGGTGCCGCCCCAACCACATGGTGTTTCTGACCGATGGTCGCCCAAATTCGAACAGACCGGCCACCCCTGGTGACCCAGGCCACTGGAGCAGCCATGTTGGCGCGTTCATCCCTCACTACGGGGTAACGGCTTATCCTGCACCCGGCACCACCACTCCGGCGCTTGCCTGTGCGAATGATCCATACTTTTCAGATGGAAAATGTTCAAGTGAGATCGTCAAGTGGGCAAGCACTACAGACTTGAAAACGGCTACCGGCTGGACGGGTATTCAAAATATCGTCACTGACACCATTGGCTTTGGCATCACTGCTGGTTCATCTCAGGAAGGCTATCTAATGAATATTGCCGATGAAGGTACCGGTAAGTACTACACGGCTGCCAATGCAACGGATCTGAAGAACGCTTTTACATCGATCCTGAACAATGCCAGCACATCAATACCTTATACCTACAGTTCACCGACGATACCCTACAACCCCGACAATGCGGCGATCAGTAATGATTTTCTGTATGTTCCGATGTTCAGCCCATTGGCGAAGAGCTACTGGAAGGGCAATATCAAAAAATATAGAGTTGGCATAGATTCTAATGGGGATGTCTTTTTCAAGGATCGCAATGGTGCCGATGTTGTCAATACGAGCTTTCTCTTCAATATCAATACACAGGATTACTGGAGCAGTACAGCCAATACAGGCGAGACATATAAGGGCGGTGCAATGTCCAATATGTCCAGCACGACAGCACGCAGACTCTATACGTGGTTGCCTGGGAGCAATAGAGATCTGACCGCCACCATCAACACGGTTGATCCAGCTGGCAATCCTGTAACCATCAGTCCAAATCGTGTGCATAAGAATAATATCCTTATTACCAGTGGGGATGTCGGTGCAGGTTCTTCACCCAGCGTTCGGAGCACTCTACTGGATTGGGCAAACTGGATAGGAGACAAACCCCCTCCTGTTACTACTCCACCCACTCCACCCATTACCAACACGAGTAACGACGATTTTCCACAGGCAACGCCACCGGCATCCGATGGCGATGGTTTACGAGAATACATGGGCGCCCCGCTGCATTCTAAACCCCAGATTGCACGCTACAGACCGGCGCTTAATTTCATCCCCGATACTGCGGTCGATGCAGCAGGGGATACTATAACTTTCAGTCAGGCCCAGATCTGGAACACTGGTGATATCGTGGTCTATTCCAATGGAGGTGGCATCAGCCTTCCCATACAGGGTGGTGGGTCTCTGGTCAATGGCGGTGAGTACTATGTTGTTAGTGCTGGCAGCACATCATTACAACTGGCTACATCTGCAGCTGACGCAGCGGCGGGTACTGTTATTGACCTGGCCGATGCTACAGGAAATACCGGAGTGCATAGCCTGACTACCCGCGTTGCAACTGACATTGTACTGATAGGGACTTCGGAAGGGGTGTTACATGCCTTTAATGGCGGCTCTGACACAGCAACAACAGCCGTTGGTGATGGCGGGGGCGAACTGTGGTCCTTCATGCCGGAGCAATTTTTAAGCACTATAAGCACATTGAGGGACAACTCCGGTGCGAGTACACCAGAATATGGCCTCGATGGCCCAATGACAATCTACGATTCTGGCGGTAAAAAGTATGTCGCTGTGACAATGCGCAGGGGGGGGCGTAATATCTATGTTCTCGATATCACTGATATCAGTGCACCCAAAATGGCATGGGAAATACTCGGTGGCAGTACTACGGGCTTTGAACGTCTCGGTCAGACCTGGTCAGAACCGCAGTTCCTGCGAATGGAACTCAATGGTGCCGCGGCAAGGGATGTTCTGGTGTTCGGCGGGGGCTATGACAATACCACGCAGGATCATGATACGAATGGAGTCATTCCTGCCTCACGCGTGGATGATACGCAGGGCAATGCGATCTATGTTGTTGATGCGGCCACCGGTGCGAGACTTGCATACTTTACGGCTGACACAACAACGAATACCAGTGCCAGCCAAAACAGGTTGCAAGTTACCGGCATGGAAAACGGTATCATTGGTATCCTGCCGGTAGACATAAACAACAACGGTATCACTGACCGTTTATATGCTACCGGTGTCGGTGGGCGTGTATTCCGCATCGATATACCGGATAGTGGCTTCACCACCACCACGATCAGTGGCGGTGTCATTGCCGATGTCAATGATGGCAGCGCCAATGACGTAGGATTCCAGCGGTTTTTCAATAAACCTGAGGTTGCATACTATTCCCGGGGTGGCGTCACGTTCCAGGGCATTCTGATCGGATCAGGTTACCGCCCCAGTCCGCTAGACAATACCACCACAGATCGGTTTTATATGATCAAGGACACAGATGTATTCACCGCGCCTGGCAGTTATACCGCTCTGGGTGAGGGAGATCTGTACGATGCTACCAACAACGATATTCAGGATGGTAGTGCTGCCCAGAAAGTTGCAGCACAGGCTGCTCTCGATGCCAGCAGCGGCTGGTTCATTGATCTACTGGACGGTACTGTGAAGCAAAAGTCGTTCTCTACTGCCCGTATCGTCAATTCAGTTATATTGTTTTCGACCTACCAGGGGCAGCGGGGTACAAGCCTGGATGTCTGTACGGCAACCACAACTTCAGGACTTTCTAAACTTTATGCAATCAGCCTGCTCGACGCTACTGCCGTAGCGAATTTAGATACATCTACTGGCAGTGGGACTGTGTTTAATGCAGCCGACAGGTCGATTGATCTGAATATACCGGGCCTGCCTCCAACACCGGTGATCGTTTACCCACCTACTGGTGGCAGCAGCGGCGGTGGCGGTTCAGTCAGTCTTTCTGGCCGAAATGCGACAGTCATCGTTGGCCTGGAATCGGTGTTCAGTTTCCCTGACCGTTTCTTCCCGGTAAACTGGGAAGAGATCATCAAAACCATACCATAAGCTATTTGGAGCACGATGAAAAAGGTGTCTATAGTGAGCAATAAGATCGAAAATATGAGTTTCCCAATGAAAATGAAATCTGATTCAAAGGGATTCACGCTCATCGAAGTGATGATTGTGGTCGCACTGATAGGGATACTTGCTGCTCTTGCCTACCCGAGTTTTCGCGACTCGATACGCAAGAGCCGGCGAGGCGATGCCCAGCAGGGGTTGATGGAGATCGCTCAAAAGCTTGAGAATTTCTATGCGAGAAATGCAACTTATACTACTGATCTAACCCAGATTGGATACACGAATGTGGGATGGAATAATGTAACAGCTGGCTCAAGCACGGTTTACTATCAAGTTCGTGTTTTTCCTGTTACAGCTGGCTGTGCTTTGGCAAACTGTTTTCTACTCGAAACACAGAGTATGGGTGACCAGGTAAATGACCCCGTTAGCAGGTTCACACTCAGCTCCACTGGCGCTAAACAACTCACCAAAAATGGAGTAACCAAAAATGGCTGGAAATGATGGCGTATTGAGAAGGAGCCACGGCTGATCTGCCAATATCACAGGAGTGTCGCTTTCATTGCTATGTGTTGGGTTACGGTTTTCGAAATGCATTTCACCACGCCCTCGCGGCGAAGGTTTTGATTTAAGAGTTTTATCTTAATCATTAATCATTAATTGATCCTTAATCCTTAATCATTGATCTGTCACTTAAACCTCATTCACAACTCTCCTTTACCACAGATTCATTATCCTCGATCATCTGCTTAATTTTATCAGGTGAATACCTGACAATTTCACCCTCACTAGTCCTGAACGTTTTCACACCCTGACTTGTCTTTAAGATGCCGAGATTTTTACGTGCCATTGCGCACTGTTTTTTTTGCTCTACCTCTTCGGCCTCTTTTTTCTGCTCATCAGTGGTACTTGTGTCTGTTGCTTCCGTTTTATCCTTGCTTCCCTGATTCGATTTTTCAGCCTGCTGGTACATAGCCGGATTAGGGGCTCCGTCTATATTTGTCTCTAGCAGCGATGTGGCGCTAGCAGACAGGGAAATGGCAAGCAGTGTGACAAAATAGCCGGAGCGAATGAATGTGCTAATTTTTATCATGACTGATCCTCTTTTTTGCTGAGTCAAGACAGGCCAGAAGAAGTATCCCGTGCTATTAACTATAGCATGAGTGAGTGAATGGATAACCCATGTTACAAATATCTACTAAACAATCTCTATCTCTGCGTACCTCAGCTTCCTTCGTGGCTCAATAAAACATGTTTACTGATACCGATATTATTTGCAGTTTTTCCAGAAAAATAAGCTATTCTAGCTAGATGGGACAGAATACAGATAACAATGAAATACTAAGCGACTATTGTAGCGCACGCACAGTCTTTCTTGTCATGCTCATCATGGTGCTGCTGGCTATCGTTATGTTACTGGTTCCCGGGCAGAGTATTCACACAAGCTGGGATTCTCTCGGCCTGCTGGTGCTGCTATTGCTCTGGCTGGGTCTTAGCAGTTTATCTGTACTGTGTGCGCTAAGTCCGCGATTGAAGCGACTGAGTCTGACAGCGAGCACCATTGTTGCGTTCATTATCATCCAGCTGATGACATTGATTGTGAGTGAAATTGCCTACCAGCTCACCCTTTACTATGTCAGTCTGTGGCCAATGGTGCCAGAAAGCCACAGCCTGTTCCTGTTACGAAATCTTGCCATCAGTACTATTGTCAGCGGTATCGCATTACGATATATGTACCTGCAAAGGCAGATACAAAGGAAATCTGCGGCAGAAAATCTGGCCAGGGTACAGGCGCTGCAGGCCCGGATTCATCCACACTTTCTGTTTAACAGCATGAATACCATTGCAGCACTGTTACATGTTGATGCAGACGCTGCAGAAAAAGCAGTGATTAGTTTATCTGCGATGTACCGGGCAGCGCTGGAATCGGGGACTGAACTGGTAAGCCTGAATTCAGAAATTGAGTTAACCCGGCAGTATCTGTCAGTCGAGGGGCTACGATTACATGATCGTTTGAAAATAGACTGGCAGATCGACCCGCGAGCAATACATGCACAGATACCCAGCCTGACCATTCAGCCTCTGGTTGAAAATGCCGTCTACCATGGTATCGAACCACGTGTCAGTGGTGGTGAAATACGTATCAGCATTAAGCTGGACGACAGCGACAAGGTACGAATAACCATCAGTAATCCACTGCCATCGGTTGATGAAAGATCGCCCCAGAGTGGTAATCAGATAGCAATGAAGAATATTAGAGAACGGCTGTCGATAGCCTTTGGTCGACATGCCAGCCTTCGTTCATTCCATGAAGGTGACTGTTTCCGCGTGGAACTGGAATTTCCTATTACCATTGACACGCCTGAGGATGAGCAATGAAAGTACTTATCGTTGATGATGAGGCACTGGCATGTACCCGTTTGCAAAAGTTGCTCAGTGAAATCGATGGTATTGAAGTCGTCGGCGAGGCTGGGAATGGAACAGAGGCAATCAAACAGGTACATGCGTTACAGCCAGAGGTGGTACTGCTTGATATCCGTATGCCGGGCATGGATGGACTGGAAGCAGGGCGACATTTATCTGCATTGGAAAATCCACCGGCAATCATATTCACCACTGCCTACGGTGAATTCGCACTGGATGCTTTTAAATCACATGCAGTGGACTATTTACTAAAGCCTATCAGCCGGGAAAAACTTGCAGCAGGCCTGGTTGCCGCCTGTAAGCCCACCCGTGCCCAACTACAGCAATTAGAAGCTAATGTTGGATCAGCGCGAGAACACATCTGCGCATTGGACAGGGGAGAAATACAACTGATCGATATCCGTGATATCTATTATTTCCATGCAGATTCCAAATACCTTGAGGTACGGCATCCTGCTGGAAAAGCCCTGATAGAAGAATCCCTGACGTCTCTGGAAGAAGAATTCGGCCAACGCTTCTTTCGTGTTCATCGCAATGCGCTGGTCGATCCTGCACGCCTGGCAGGCTTAAGTAACAACGAGGACGGGCAATGGCTGGTTTCTTTTCAGGGCATAGACGATCAGGTAGTTGTTAGTCGCAGGCAACTGGCAAACGTACGTTCATTGCTTAAAAGTAGAACGGCGCAGCCTATGGTACGATAAGATTGCAGCTTCGGGCGTTTAACTTGCCATCAAAATGCCGCAGATATCTGCGGAAGGGTTTGATTGTAGGTGCGAATTCATTCGCACAAACACGGAACCTGTTAAACATTTTGTTCGAATGAATTCGAACCTACAATAATTTCTTCCCACGCAGTTTTTAGAAACCGATGGTCTGATGTCTTTCTGTAGGTGCGAATTCATTCGCACAGCTTTTGTCCGAATTTGTCGAACTCCAGATTGGTATTCAAACTGTACCCATCACAGAGAAACTCTTGATGAAAGGTCCTGCCATACGAGGGTCTTTCAGCATGGCTGAATAGTCTCCTACAGCAAACTTCATTTTGCCAGTGGTATAGGCCATACCGAGCCCCGCCATGCCGATGCCTTTAGACAGCCATTTTTCCCAATTCGCAGGTTTGGCGCGGATGTCCCAGCTCAGGTTTTCACCATTGTATGCACCTGCAGAAATAACTTTGCCATTTTCTACCGTAATGACGCCTGTTGGGCCATCATCACCTACAAAACCATAACCAATGACTGAGTTGAAGTCGATAGCAGACAGCGCATCCGACAGGTCTGGTTCATTGTTCCATGCATCCATATAGCCCTTCATCCATTCATCTGAAAAGAGGTCAGCCATGGTATTTCTCCTGTTTTATTAATCGTAATACAATAACGTAAAAGGAGGGAAAGATGAAGAAGTTTCAGGGTAAAGCGACTAAAGATTCGAGATAAAGGATTAAGGACTGAATCAGTATGGACATTCTTTCTTTAATCTTTGATCCTTAGTCCCGAATCTTTACTCTTTCTTCCTTTCCCCTGCTTTTTTCCTATCAAGCACAACAAACGTCAGATCAAACGGATTATCACCGTCTGCTTTATGTTCCTGCCGGGAGACTTCCTGCCATTCATCTGGATTGATTACAGGAAAATGTGTATCACCAACCAGGTGTGCAGCGATCTGGGTCAAATAGAGCCGGTCAACACGATTCAGGGTTTGCTCATAGATCCCGCCACCACCGATAATTATAACTTCTTCTGCGGCCTCTTTTTTTGCAATGGCCAGTGCTTCATCGACTGAATGTGCCAGCTGACAGCCTTCAGCCTGTAAAGTGGTATTTCGTGTGATAACGATGTTAGTCCTGCCGGGCAGTACTTTGCCAATCGACTCCCACGTACTACGTCCCATGATAACAGGCTTACCCATAGTGACAGACTTGAAAAACTTAAGATCAGCCGGCAGATGCCAGGGCATACCGCCCTCGTTGCCGATAAGCCGTCCTTCATCCATCGCAACAATAATAGAAATACGCATGACTTTTCCAGATCATAAAAACAGAGTTATCCATATCGAATGGATCATTTGTAGGTGCAAATTCATTCGGACAATGCTGTGCGAATGAATTCGCACCTACAATATAATACGATTTAATTCTTGTTAATTAAACAGCAATCGGCGCCTTGATCGCGGGATGTGATTGATAGTCGTTTAGTGTAATGTCATCGAAGGTGAAATCAAACACTGATTTTATATTCGGATTTAATGTCATCGTCGGCAGCGGGTAAGGCTCACGCGACAGTTGCAGATCTACCTGTTCAAGATGATTCAAATACAGGTGGGCATCACCAAAGGTATGTACAAAATCACCGGCTTCAAGATCACAGACCTGTGCGATCATCATCGTTAATAAAGCATAAGAGGCGATGTTGAACGGTACGCCTAAAAATATATCAGCACTACGCTGATACAACTGACAGGACAGTTTGCCGTCAGAGACATAGAACTGAAACAAACTGTGACAGGGCGGCAGGGCCATGCGGTCGATTTCAGCAGGATTCCATGCACTGACGATCAGGCGGCGTGAATCCGGCGTATTGCGGATCATCTTAATCACATTGCTGATCTGATCTATTTTCTGCCCGCCAGGTGCTGGCCATGAGCGCCACTGCGAACCGTACACTGGCCCAAGGTCACCGTTCTCATCAGCCCATTCATCCCAGATCCGCACACCATTCTCTTTCAAATAACGGATATTGGTATCACCCTTCAAAAACCACAGCAGTTCATGAATGATAGACCGCAGGTGCAGTTTTTTTGTCGTGACGACTGGAAAGCCCTCAGCCAGATCAAAACGCATCTGATAACCGAACAGACTGATCGTTCCTGTGCCAGTACGATCAGTTCGTGGCAGGCCGTTATCGCGAACGTGGCGCATTAGATCGAGGTATTGTTTCATAACATGCCAGTTTCAAGTTTCAGGTGTTAAGTGTCAAGGTTAAGAGCCAGGGGAAAGGGGTATGCATCAGGATATTTTTCCATCCCCATGTCCGAATAAATTCGGACCTACAATTATTATCTTTCGTAGCCTGGGGTGTTTTGTAGGTGCAAATTTATTCGCACAAAACTTTCCGAAATGTCGAACCTACAATTGTTGTTTAGTATCTTCTCCGATTCGGAGTAACGCTGGCAGCAGGATCAGTGTAAACAACGTCGATACACTCATCCCCCCGACAATAACCGCTGCCATGCCGCGGTAAAGCTCAGTTCCTGCACCCGGCATCAACAACAGGGGCAGCATACCGCCGATGCTGGTCAGAGTGCTCATCAGTATCGGACGCAGGCGGCGGTGAATGGCCTGAGCGACGGCGTTGCGTCTGTTCAGGCCTTCACGTTCGGCAGCACGAGTCTGGTGTACCAGCAGGATGGCGTTATTGACTACCAGGCCCAGCAGGATAATGAAGCCGATCATGGTCAATAGATCCATCGGTTGGGACTGCGGCAATTTACCAAACAGCGGGGGCAGCACAGCTAACAGAGTATCGGTCAGGTTCAGCGTTAAAACGGAGCCAACGATAGCCAGTGGAAGAGCAACCAGCACCAGCAGGCTATCTGTGAATGATCTGAAAAGTGCACTCATTAATAAATAAAGAATGGCGATGGCCAGCAGGAAGCTGCCACTCATGCTGGCCAGAGCCTCTTCCAGTTTCTCGGCAGCACCGGTGTACTGGATGCTGCCATCGGCTGGCAGTAACTGTTCCAGTTCAGGCCCGACTTCAGTGCGCAACACCTCAAGAGTATCTTCCAGTGACATATTCTCCGGTGGTTTAACTTGTAGCGTGATGGTTCGCCGGCGGTCGATACGGCGAATTCTGTCGGGACCCGCCGTGCGCACGATATGGGTTAATTCTCCCAGCGTTTGAATACCGGCAGCCGGTGTTGTTATTGGCATAGCTTGCAGTTGTTCTGGAGTATTCCACGGTGACGAACGAAGAATTAGCTCCAGCCGCTTGTTACCATCAAAATAATCACCGAGATACAGGCCATCACCAAAGGCACGGATGATGCTTGCGAGGGTTTTCCGGTCCCAGCCAGCCTCAGAAATGCGTCGTTCATCCGGTTTCAGTAGCAACTCTGGCTCGCTTAGCGAAAGACCGGGCTTGGGTCGCACCGATGAACCGGGTAATTTCTTCTTGATCAGCGCAAACCCGGTGGTAGCGGCATCGAGCAGGCTGTTGATATCACTTCCCTGTAGATCGACATCAATCTTGCCGCCACCAAAACCACCAAACAGGGTCGCCCGCGCAGCAAAGCCTATGGTGTCGGGTAGTTGACGTAATATACCGTTTAGTAGGTGAACAACTTCACCGGTCCTTGCCGTATCTTTTGCACGTGCACCCATAAATGTGCCACGGCCTGCGATGACAAAGAAATAATCACTTATGGCAGGCATAGCCGAACCATCAAGATGGGGGGCTAGCTGTTTAACAATAAAACTGCCCATCTCTTTTTCCATGGTGTCGGTATTGGCACCCGGTGGTGGCAGGATGAAGGCAAACACCAGGTTTCTATTCCCTTTTGGCATATAGCTTGCGCTGGGTATGGTCAGTATTGTGATCAGTAAAGGTAGAACAATGAGTCCTGTAATCCAGGCTGCGCGGCGCTTGCGGCTATTTGTGAGCGCCATGATTTTTCCTGTAATGGCCTCCCACCAGTGTGCATGTTTGTCGCTGTCTTTCATCTCGCGCAGCCAGTAACGACTGGCGGTGGGCAATACGGTGACTGCAATGATTAACGAGGCTGTAACTGCTACGGCAATCCCCAAAGCCAGATCGGCAAATAATTGACCGGCTTCATTTTTAAGAAATACCACAGGCAGAAATATCGCGACGGTGGTGGCTGTTGAGGCCAGTAGAGCACCCCAAACCTGTGAGGTGCCGAGCTCGGCTGCCTCGCCGGCATCCATTCCTTTTTCGCGCAGCCTGACAATATTTTCCAGTACCACGATGGCGGCATCCAGCACCATGCCGACAGCAAAAGCGAGGCCAGCGATACTGATGACATTCAGCGTTCGACCACTGGCATACAACACAATAAAGGTCAGCAATAAGGAGACAGGAATAGCCAGCGCAACCATCAGTGTGGCGCGGAAGCGGCGCAGGAACCACCACAGTACGCCGATTGCCAGTATCACACCGAGTACCATATTGGTGGCAAGCATCGCGATCGAGCGGTCAATATATATGGTCTCATCATAAACTTGCTGGATTGACAGGCCGGCACGCTTAAGCGGGCCTTCACGCAACTCTTCGACGGCCTCCTTCAGTCCTGCCATAACTTCCAGCACATTGACATTCTGTTCACGGCGGGCATTCAGCGCCATGGCCAGTTCGCCGTTTTGTAATACAAAACCCTGCTTGTCCTTAAAGCGTTTTTCTATCTTTGCAACGTCCGACAGGCGTACCGGCTTGCCATCGCGCCATTCTATGATCATGCCGGGCAGGTCTTCGATGGAATATCTACCTGCAAAGCGCAAGGTATAGCGGCGCTTTCCTACATTGACCGTACCACCGGAGACATCCTTCGCACCTCCAGCGAGTTTTGCTGCAACGGGTAGTTCAACCCCCAGGCTGGCAGCAAGATAGGGGTCAAAGGTAATGCGTATCTCTTTTTTCTGGCCACCAAAGGCTTCAGACTGAGCGACGCCTGGAACCCGTTCGAGCCGGGTTTGTGCCACGTCTTCGACAAAATCCTGGTAGGTATTGATGGGTCGTTTGTTGCCGGGCAGGGGTTTGATGATCAACCATGCGATAGGTCGGGTATTGTCACCCACCATGCTAAGTATTGGTTCCGAAGCATCCTCGGGATAACGTTGCACGCGGTTCAGGCGGCTCAGCACATCCAGTAGGGCACGCTGCATATCGATGCCGCTGTTGAACGTGATGGTGACCTTACCGCGTCCGCGAGAAGATTCAGTGACCAGTTTCGTCATACCTGGCAGTCCACGCAGCACATTCTCCTGCGGTTCAATGATCTCGGCTTCGACTTCTTTTGGCGCAGCGGCACGCCAGTTTGTGGTGATCTTGATAACAGGCCGCTCTACAACGGGTATTAGCTGTATCGGCAGGTATGCAATGCTGATAAGGCCAAACAATGAAACCAGCAGGATGCCGACGATTACCGCAACCGGGTTGGACAGGCTGATGCGGGTAAGATTCATGGATTTTTTATGCTTACTACTACCTGGCCTGGACGTAACCGCTCATTGCCACGAACAACGACCTTGTCCCCGTCTTTGATTGCGCCAGTAATGGCAATATTTTCCCCGGCAGCGGCACCGGGTGTCACCTGTATTCGTTCAACAGTGTTGTCACCCTGGACACGAAAAACATAAATGCCATCACGGCGGATGACCATGGCATCGCGTGGTATAACCAGTTGAGAGACTTTCTCTTGCGTCGGCACAGAAACCTGTACTGCCATGCCGGGGATCCAGTCCTGTCGGCCACTGTGCAGGTTAATAGCCAGACGCATGATGAACTGTCGTGACTGACCGGTACCGATAGAGACCAGTGAGCTTACCTTTGCAAGGGTTTTTTGATCACGGCTTTTAACAACCAGGGCTGCACCTTTCTTCACATAGCTTACATACATCAGCGGTGCACTGGCCTCAATTTCGATATTCTCAATACCGACCAGATGCACAATTTCCTCAGCCACCTTTGCATGCTCACCGGGCATTTTATGGCGCTCGGTGACATAACCGTTAAAGGGGGCAAGGATACGGGTCTTTCCGATATTGTCCTCAATCAGGGCAAGCTGCGCTTCTGCTGCGTCAAGGTCCGCAAGCGAGACATCATAGTCACTAACCGTCTTCTCCAGCACCGTCTGGCTGGTGTGTTGATTCTTCGCCATTTTCTTCAGGCGTTTACTTTCCTTAAGCAAATAGCCGGTCCGGGCTCGGGCAGCTGTCACCTTACTTTTAGCTTCACGCTTTTGCAGTTGAAAACGTATATCATCAATCTGTGCTACCGCTTCACCTTTCTGAATAAATTGCCCAACCTCAGCCATCCAGGTAATCCGGCCTGGTACTTCAGCTGCAAGCTGCGCATCATCCCGGCTAATAACAGTACCCGCCACATCAATCATCGGTGCAATGTCCATCATCACAGCCGTGGCAACTTCGACAGGAGCAGGTGGTCGCTTCTTCTGTGCAATAGCTGGAAAAGACAGGAAATAAACTGAAAGGAAAAAAAAGGTGAGGGGGATACGGCAGTTTTTATTCACGGTATTAGTTTCAGTTGTTAATCGTAAGTTTTTAGGGCACCTCTATTAATTCATGAATAATAGAGGTGCCCTTTAGTCATAAATCGCTAGTCTTAAGTTCCAAGTTATTGTAATTTAATCATTAGTCTTTTGTCTTCAGTATTTCAGGCCTAAGGCCGATGACTTACGACTTGAAACTTCTGTAAAATAAAATATATCTAATATAATAATATTGTAATATAGATGGAGATACCATATAATCGCACCATCGTCACACAGTGGGGTGCGGCGATTGATAGTAGTTCATGTACCAAAGGCAAAACCGGAGGCATTATGAAAGACTGTATGAAAACACTTTTCGGCGCTTTAATTCTGGGTTCCATCCTGATTTTACCGGCCTATTCAGCGGATACATTCAACATAATACTCGCTGCTATCATCGGTCAGTAAGACCTTACAGGCAAACAAGCTTAGCCTGTGTACCGGTGGCTAAAAGCCGCCATTTCCTTCTTTTTCTTAAACTTTCCCCTGAAGTTTCATCAAATTACGACGCCCCTGTTTATCAGGTCGGCCCCCGTATTGGGCAGCAGCCTTTCTCTCAATCCTTATCGTTTCTGTAAGTTTTTCACGTTGCCGGATACTCTTATCTGTTTCAGTATAAAGTAGTTTGGCCTGCCTCGCAGAAACACGTTTTTCTGCGATCGCAATAATCGAGATATCAAACGAAAAATCACCTCGCTTTATGTACAACTGATCCAGGATTTTAACCAGCCTGGAAGGCTTCGCCCGGTCGCCATTGACCCGCACCTTGCCACCTTTAACCGCTGCAGCGGCAAGGCTACGAGTCTTGAAGAAGCGAGCAGCCCAGAGCCATTTATCGATACGGGTTTCGTTATCGTCGGTAATTTCTGATGTTGACATTGAGAGTAAAATGCTAGTTTATAAGTTTTACGGATTGCGTTTTAGATTTTACGGAAAATCAAATACAATTACTGAAACCAGAATATTACACTAGAGTCGCCAGGAGTTAGTAATTCTGACCGTAAACCGTAAACTGTAAATCATAAATTCTAATGTCCCTAACCCCCTCAAACATGCCCGAACTGGGAAGAGCTGCTGCAGACTTTTCCTTACCTGACCCTTCAGGAAAGGTATATACACTCAATGATTTCAGCGAAAGCAAAGCACTGCTTGTCATCTTCATGTGTAACCACTGCCCCTTCGTTATTCATCTGCGTGAGGCATTATCTTCATTTGCTAGCGAATATCAGGCCAGGGGATTGTCCATAGTTGGAATCAATGCAAATGACATAAGCAATCGCCCGGACGATAGTCCGGCGATGATGGCGGAAGAAATCAAGCTGGCTGGCTATACTTTTCCTTATTTATTTGATGAAAGCCAACAGACAGCTATTGCTTACCAGGCCGCCTGTACACCTGATTTTTTCCTCTACAATGGTGACAGAAAACTCGTCTACCGTGGCCAGTTCGACAGCAGTCGACCCGGGAACGGTGTGCCGGTAACGGGCGTAGACTTACGCACGGCAGTAGATGCCTTATTGGCAGGACAGGCCATTTCAGATGAACAAAAACCAAGCATGGGGTGCAACATCAAATGGCGTGCGGGTAATGAACCGAAAGATGGAGGATGAAAGGGGAAAGGAAAATCAAAGTTACACTCTCTTTTTTTCTTCTATCTTTAGTCTTTATAGTCTTTTAGTTTTTTGACGTTCCTTTCAACTTTAAACTAATCTTTCCCCCCATGACTCCCGGCAAAAAGACTTTGATGCGCCACATCACTCAGGTGCTGATCATTCTAGCGGTTTTTCTGGGCGTTCGTGCCTATTTAACCCAGGGTACGATCAAATCAGGGCCAGCTCCCGACTTTGGAGGCGCTCTAATGGATGGTTCAACCTTCCAGCTGAAGGATCTGCGCGGAAAACCGGCACTGATTTATTTCTGGGCCACCTGGTGTAAGGTTTGTGAATGGAACGATGGTGCGATAAATGATCTGGCAAAAGACATGCCGGTGATTACCGTGGTAATGGAATCCGGTTCACAAAAGGGTATTCGCGAGAAAATGAAAGAGCGTGGTTTGAGCTTCCCCGTGTTTGTCGACGGTCTGGGTAAACTGGCTGATCTCTATCATGTCAAAGGCCTGCCGACCAACTACATCATCGATGCAGAAGGTAATATCCGTTATGTTGAGGTTGGGTATACTACGGGCTGGGGGCTAAGGTTTCGAATATGGTTGGCGTCGTTTGATTAACCCTAATAAAACCAGATAAAAGACGAAGGATGAAGGATTAAAGATGAATCCAAATCATAATCAGGTATTCTTTTGTCCTTTGTCCTTTGTCCTTTGTCCTTAGTCCTTAGTCCTTTATCCTTAATCTTTAATTCATGCAACAAACTAGAAACAACACACTACTGCTATTCATCTACCTGGCACTACTGGCCTTCGCTTCGCTCGCGACCCGAGGCCTGATTCCGGTCGATGAAACGCGTTATACAACAGTAGCGTGGGAGATGTGGCTGCGGGGTGATTTTCTGGTGCCCTACCTGAATGGTGAGACCTATTCACATAAGCCGCCGCTGTTATTCTGGCTGATCCACCTTGGCTGGTGGTTGTTTGGTGTCAATGAATGGTGGCCGCGTCTGATACCTTTCTTCTTTTCCTTTGGGGCATTGTTACTCATGCAGCGTCTTGGTCGCCAGCTATGGCCTGAGAGCGATGCCTATCTGATGGCTCCGTTCATTGCGCTTGGCTTTACTCTATGGGCCTTTTTTTCTACTACAGTCATGTTCGACATGATGCTGACATTCTTCGTGCTGCTGGCGATTACCGGCATCTATCACGCCTTCGCGGGCGATGGCAATAAGTGGTGGTTGCTGGTTGGCCTTGCCTGGGGATTCGGCATGCTAAGCAAGGGGCCTGTAATTTTTGTTCATACCCTGCCGTTACTCCTGCTGGGTCGATACTGGGCGCCTGTGTCAAAGGTAATATGGAAGCAGGTATTGATCGGCACCCTGGTTGCTCTGGTCATAGCCGCTGCCATCATACTTGCCTGGGTGATCCCTGCGACAGCCAGAGGCGGTGAAGAATACACGCAATCGCTATTGTTCGGGCAGAATATCCAGCGTGTCCTGAAGGCACCGAACGATGCCCTCCCGTGGTGGTATTACATTGCCTTCATGCCGTTTATCCTGTTTCCCTGGGCCTATTGGGGTGGCAGCTGGAAGGCACTAATTAATGGTGCAGCCCGTACTGGAAAAATTGACTATGGCAGACGTTTTTGTCTCGCCTGGATAATTCCAGTGTTGTTGTTGTTCACCCTTATCAGCGGTAAGAAGGTTCATTACCTGCTGCCGGTGTTACCTGCAGTGGCACTCTATATAGCCAGCCTGCTGGCAGATAGAAAAGAGCAGAGCAGTAGTTGGGAGATGTGGCCGCTGACCATTCTTTATCTTGTGGTGGCAGCGATGGTCGGCATCCTGCCGTTTATTTTTGGCCCCTCTGACTCACCATACTGGATTTACAGCATCAGCCTGTTTGTAGCCATTCCATTTATCATACTTGCTTTCGCAGGTCAGCTTTTTGTAAGAGGCACGCAGGTAAATAGAGTAAGAATGATCAGCCTGCAGACGGTGTTTCTGGTAGTGACTGCACATATAACACTCTTTCTTCCAGCCTCAATGGGCTACAATTTAAAGCCGATTGCTGCAGAGATAGCCCGCTTACAGGAGCAGGACTATAGCATTGCCTATAACGGCAAATATCGCGGTGAATATCATTTTCTTGGTCGCCTGAAGAAACCGTTTGATGTGATCCACGATCATACTGAACAGCAATGGATACAAACACACCCCGACGGCTATATCATTGGCTATCGTTACCAACAGTGCGGCGAACAGCAGCAGCCAGTCACCTACCAGCGTTTGTACCGTAACGCACAATGTATGACGATAAGGACCAGTGCGCAGCAGTTAGCCTTTCTGAAGAAGAAGGCCGCCTTAATCCCGAGTCCTTAGCCCCTGGTCTTTCTTCTTTTCTCTTTAAACTTCTTTTATATTTGTGAAAGATGTCCTATTTCTTCCCCGAAAAAAGGCCCTCAATCTCAAGCAATAAATCATCCCGGCAAATATCTGCAGAAAGTATCAACACTTCGACCTCGTTACCCAAACGTTTTCTGACATGAGACAAGACGGTCTCAAGGTTCTCCGCATCAAGCAGATAAATTTTGATAGCTGTCAGCTGCGAGGCATCGCTGATTCCAAGACCAGTTTGGACGTGTGCTTCAGCAACAAGTACGTCCATATTGTTCAGACATTCATCGAGTTGTTCCAGCAGCTTGTTTTTGTGCCTTGTTTCGTGGCCAAGGATGCTGGCAGTGCCAGAGATATAAAGGTGTTTTGATTCCCCCCATTGCTTGACCATGGCGCGGGAAAAAGCAGGGCTTTTCGGTGCATAGCGGGCAGGGTAGTCAAAGGCAGATACCTGGAGAGGGTTTTCGATCTGTATGCCGTCCTCGCGGGCAGCAATAAAGTAGACCAGAACATTGTTATCATGTGTACCGACAGCCGTAGCGGCGGATAGATGTGATTCAAATCCTCTTGAGGTATCTATGGCCTGATGGCGACCCACACAGAATGACTGATAACGCTCCATGCCGTCATCATGCCGGTTGATCCAGGGCAGGTAATTCCACATCCGTATCATTTGTGGATAGTTGAGTTCCTGCTGTAGTCGGCTTATCTGCTGATAAATATTTTGCGTAATGGATTCGATAGAGTCATTACCATTGTCGACCATAATCCGGCCAAAGATCAGTGTAGAAGTCCTCCGGTAATGGATATCACCCAGCTTACCATTTTCGGGAAGCTCATCCGTACGCCACACCTCCAGCAGATCACTTCCAGCCAGAGCCGGTGTGCCAACAATGATTTGTTTGTCATTAGAGATCTGTGATTGGTCACCAAAATCGATGATAGCCAGAGTACAGGGGTCACTTAGCGTATCAGGCAGCATTTCACGTAGCCGATACTGGATATCGAGCAGAGTCTTTTGACGGGGCCTGGTGTTCATGGGTAGTATAATTTTCGCATCTAACAAACCGAAAAGCACCAGTTTTCAGTCTACTCGAATTCGCTTCAGTACAGTGTGCTGCCGAAGTCTTTATTCCAGCAGATGCCGGAATTTATCATAGAGGTGCCCTTATGATTTACGTAGCCTGCATCGTTCATTGTAGGAGTACCGCTATAGGTGAGATAAACCAGATGAAAGATAATCTGATTATGATTTTGATAATCTTTCCATAATCCTTAACCTAAAAAAACCGGCCATATGGCCGGTTTTTTTCACTTCGTCAGTGTAGATAACTGCTCTTTAATAGCAGGCGGTGCATCCATGATTTCCACAAATGAACCCTTGCCTATCATAGACAGGTCAGGAAATGACAGGGCAATACGGAATTTCGCAGACAATGCATAGGCCTCATTTCCTGAGACAAGCATCTCATAAGGCAGGTGAGCGGTATGACGGGTTCCAGCAATATCGATCTTACCCATAATGCTTTTATCAGCCGCCGCACCTTTTGTCATTGCGACACCTATTACAGTCTCATCTTTTCCGGGAATCTTAACCTCGTAGACCTTTTTGATTCCGCTTTTCCCTGCTTCCAGGTTGCTGTTGATCTTTGCAAGTAAATCCGCATAAGAGTCAGCACCACCCAGTTTTCCCGGATCATCAAAATAAGGCATAAAGGCCATGTAGTGATATTTTCTCAGTTTTTTTGCGGTCAGTCCTTTTTCTGAGCCAAAAGGTTTGGCATCACCCAGTGCTGTAATTAGTTTTGCTGCAACATCGGCCTGGTCATTGTCCAGGCGATAGGCATCTGCCCAGTAAACAGGGTTGCTGTAAGCGACTTCAATTTTGTCGCCATCTTTGGTGACCGAAACCCTGACGACTGCACCGTAGCCGCCGAATTTAGTCTTAGCTGCAGAGGCCTTGAGTTCATCACTGCTTACTACGATGACCTCGGCACCTGCATAGGGTGAATATTCACCGACAATATCGAAACCACCTGACTGTAACTTATTTTTTGTAGACTCAACAGCGGTGTTAAAATCTGTGGTATTGCTGGCAACCAACATAAAAGGTTTAAGGTTCTCAGCTGACCAGGCGTTAAAGGAGAAGAGAAAGAACAGGGCAATAAGAATGCCAGCACGTTGTAGAGCAGTAGTTTTCATAAATAAAGGACTCCAATACAGAAAAAAAGGGAGGGGGATCCTGGAAGCGCCGGATATGACCACAAATTCTGTAGTAATTCCAGAAAACCAACCAAAATCCATCATAAGCGGTAAATAATAACAGATAATCGGTAATCTATCTCAGGGTTTACCCTGAATCCAGGCTCCAGGGGAAAAAGAAAGCATAGTTATACTGCATTTGTTATTTGTCCATGGTCCTTCTTTCCCTTTGTGTTCTCAGCACCTTTGCGGTTAACTGACCTTGAAACTATGAAACTATGAAACTCCTCCTGTCTATAATTCTCATACTCGCCGTTTTCCAAATCGTACATGCCGACGTCCCCCCCGAACAGCAACCTGAAGTAGAACACCTGCTGGACTTTGTTCGGCAGTCTGATTGTGTATTAATTCGCAACGGTTCAGAATACAGCGGCAAAAAAGGAGTTTCACACATCCAGAAAAAATACGATTATTTCAGAGACGACATTACCAGCACCGAAGCATTTATCGAATACTCGGCAACTAAGAGTACCATGAGTGGAAAGTACTATATGATACGGTGTCCGGGTAAAAAGGAAATGCGTACACAGGACTGGTTACTTGAAGAATTGGCCGACTTCCGAGCTAAAAAATAATGTTTTACGGGTTATGGTTTACGTAAAATCAAGCCCGTAACCCATATACCGTAACCCGTCCCTCAAATGGCCCAACTCGATGTAATTGTACTGATCGCCTACGTCCTGCTCGTCACTGGTTTTGGCTGTCTGTTCTATCGTAAATCATCTGACGTCGAAGGTTTTATGGTGGCACACAGGCGTCTGCCAGGCTGGGTTGTCGGTCTTTCCATCTTTGGTACCTATCTCTCATCTATTTCTTTTCTGGCATTGCCCGGCAAGGCTTATATGTCAAACTGGAGCGCCTTTGTTTTCTCGCTGTCATTGCCTTTCGCTGCATGGGTGGCATCGCGCTGGTTTATCCCGCTGTACCGTGCAACAGGCGATGTTTCAGCCTATGCTTACCTCGAGCGCCGCTTTGGTTTATGGGCCAGGCTTTATGCACTGGTGTTTTATCTGCTGACTCAACTGGCACGAATGGGTACTATCTTTTATCTTGTTGCGCTGGCCATGGAAACCCTGACCGGCTGGAACCTACAGACCATCATAATCATCACAGGCATCCTCGTTACGCTCTATACCGTCGTCGGCGGTATAGAGGCAGTGATCTGGACCGATGCCATACAGAGCGTCATCTTAACGCTGGGTGCTGTTGTCTCGCTGGCAACGATCATCTGGTTGATGCCGGGTGGTTTTGGCCAGATTATGGACATTGCCTCCAATGCCGAAAAGACCTCTCTGGGCAGCTTCGACCTGACCTTTACTGAATCAGGATTCTGGCTGATTATGCTCTACGGTATATTTATCAACCTGCAAAACTTTGGTATCGACCAGAGTTACGTCCAGCGCTATCAAACTGCGCGTTCACTGACTGATGCACGGCGTTCAGTCTGGATAGGTGCCCTGACCTACATCCCGGTCAGTGCATTGTTCCTGCTACTTGGCACAGCCCTGTTTGCCTACTACCAGATCAACACAGGATTACTGCCGGCTGAAATTACCGGTGACAAAGTCTTTCCCTATTTCATCGTCAACGAACTTCCTGCTGGACTCACAGGCCTGGTCATCGCTGCCCTGTTTGCCGCGGCCATGAGTTCAGCCGATACCTCAATGAACTCATCGGCCAGCCTGTTGATGAACGATGTGTATCTGCGTTTATTAAGGCCACAAGCTACTAGCGGCAGCCAGATAAAATTTCTTCGCATCATCACCATCATCCTCGGCATATTAGGTACATCCACTGCCCTGTTAATGATCTCCATCAAAGGTGCACTGGATACCTGGTGGTCACTGGCCGGTATCTTCTCCGGCGGTATGCTGGGTTTGTTTCTGCTTGGTGCACTATCCCGCCGCGCACGCTCATTCGAAGCCGCCACCGCCGTCATCACAGGTCTATTGGTAATCGCCTGGGCGAGCCTGTCACCGGGAAAAGAAGTCTGGTGGGCCAATCCTTTGCACAGCTTTATGACGATTATAATTGGAACCTTGACCATTTTTCTGGTTGGGGTTGTTTTGAGCCGGGGAAGGGGGAGGATGGAAAAAAGTACGCCCCCAAAAACCCTGTATGACCTGGAATAAAATTGTAGGAGTGTCGCTCGGCGCGATCAACTATCTCCCAAAAAGAAGATCCAACTGTTTTCCATATTTCTTTCCAAACTTCTTACGTATTTTCTTTTCAGCCTTCTGTTTCACTTCCTGTTTAGCGGCTTTGCTCATGTCAATTTTGAATTTTGGGTCATTGAAATTTCCAGTAATCTTCAGCGGCAGGGCCTTGCCCTCAAGTTTTTTAAACTCCGCCTTATCAATCTCAGAGATCCCGGATGACAGCGCCAGTTTCAGACGGTAGTCCAGTTGTTGGGTATTTAGATTGGCCGAACCGCTACCGGTGAGATCTGCCAGCGGGGTTAGTACCTTGATGCTATCTGTAATTGCGACACCGTTGACCAGTTTTGTTTTCAAACTCATCTCAAGAATTTTTGTACGATCCGGGCTACCGTCATCGACATAGTTCTCTCTCTTCAACAGTGCATTCGCCCTCTGCAGCATTTTTCGTACGCTGAAGCCTTCGAAAGCGCCATCTTTTACCCTGGCGTCAACCGTGCCGTTGAGCGCCTGTGTCAGGACACTGCTATCCGGCCCCTGAGTGCGGAGCTTAGCGCTCATGTTTGCGACGCCTGTAATCCACTCTTTCGAATCTTCACCCATGGAGTATTTCATTACCTGCGCAATCTGAACGCCATTCAGGTTTTCGGTGACGCGAAACTTCGGTGTGGCGGTGGTTGCATCCAGTTCCATCATGCCTGTGATATTGCCACCAAACAGCTGTGCTGAAAATGGCTCTATGCGGGCTATGCCATTCTTTGCCCTCAGCTCGGCCTTAACATCGGTGGCCTGTAGTGTATCCAGGATGAAAGTGCCAATAGACAGCCTGGCATCGACATCCAGTTGACGAATCGTCTCGACTGGAATATCAACAGGTCCTGATTTTACTTGCGCGTAAGCTAAGTTAATACTCACTAATGAAAATAACATCTGCTCCATAGTCAGGGATTTAATGCTGCTCTGATCAGGCGCTGACCCCATCCACGGCGTTGCATCGAACTTATCCGTTTCAATTACTAGCTTGACTGTCGGCACTGGGTTGTTGAGGTTGGAAACTACCACGCTACCCGAGCCTTTCGAGCCGGGAATGCTGTAATGCATGGCCGGCAGCTCGATCACCATGCTGGCCAGGTTTACTTTCAATGGTGATTCCAGGGTGACAGTCATCGGATTGATGGGCGCGATACCGCCGGAAAGTTTCAGGTTTAAGGCAATTTTGTCGCTGCTGACCAGTTGTGTTGCAAGGTCTACAATAATATCGCCCTTCATGCTTTTTTGCAGTATGCCGCCATCAAGTGCTGTACCTGTCGCGTCTACATTGATGGCGAAATTATTCAGTTTCAAGCTCTGCAAGTCACTGGCAAGCTTTAGATCCGTACGGGCCTGCATGCTTCCCGTCATTTCCTCTCCATTCACGGCAAAATTAGTGCTAAAAGACACCGCGATAGGGGTATCAAAGATTATCGCGCCGGTTTCCAGGTCCATATTCGTTAGTTCAAGCTTTGTTCCACTCTGGCGGTCGTCCCAGGTGATGCTGGCATTCTTCATCTCAATACCGCCAATTGCAAGCGCCGCCAGGACTTTTCTGTTATCGCCTGGCGAAGCTTCCGTTTCCGTACTGCCCGTGGCAGCTTCGGTTGTGCCAAAATCCCAGTTTGTTTTGCCATTCTTCAGTGTAACCAGATTGGCCTGCACCCCTTCCAGCACAACGGTTTCCATCTGTACCTCACCGTTAAACAGTGGTATTAGCTTGAGCTTGATCTTCGCACCCCGTATCCCTGCCAGCGGTGCATCACCAAAACCCGGTGCATTGGCTATTGCAATGGCACCTGTTTGTATCCCTATCCATGGAAAAAAACTGGTATTCAACTCGCCAGCAATAGAAATCTCACGTCCGGTAGCTTTTTTAAAGCCATTGGCCATTTGTTCACGGTAGTCATTAGCATCGAAAAACAGCGTCATCCAGGTGACGACGGCAAGTGGTACAAAGATAATAATGGCAAGGGTAATGATTAAAAGGCGTTTCATGGGATTCTCCGAGTATCAGATCATTATTATTTTCAAGGTTAATAAGTATCAGGTTTCAAGTTACAAGTTTCAAGTTACAAGGAAAATCTTAATCCTTTGTCTTTAATTTTGGTCTTACCTAAATGAATAATACTCTTCACTTTAATCAAAACCATCGCGCCGATGGCGATGTTCCTACAACCGTCTTTCTTTAAACTTCCATCCCGAAACCTGAAATCCATACCAAATCAGTATAAAAAATGCGACAATCAAAAGATAAATTAAAGTAATACGCTATGCTTCAAGTAAATTCTCTAAAAACCTCCCAGGCTATTTTTTTAAATTGAATTGATGTAGTGTGAGCCTTGGAATACCCTCAAAATCATGTGTGATTTTTCAATATTACAGGTTGATCGTTATGAAAGATCGTTTATTTCTAAATATCCTGCTTGCAGGAGCAGGTTTTGTCGCAATCCTTCCCGTAGCAGGCATTACCGCCTCAGTTGAGAGCGAGGTAAAGGAATACATGCAGGAAAAAAATCCCAGGTCCATTACTGAGTATCCTGAGGTATTTAAAGAAGTGTATAAGAAATATGCACCGGCCATTGAGGGATCCACACTGGCTACCGTGGTGTACTACTTCAGTGAGTCGGACAAGCAGACACTTAAAGATATCAGTATGCTGGCTAACCAGGCAGTGACAGCGGCCATCAGCAATTCACGCAGTGATACTGATGAAGATGACCTCTCCAGCTATATTACCGGTGCTGTCTGCGGGTCATTCAGGGGTAGTATTCGTGCCGCATATAAGCAGGCGACAAGCGCCGGGCAGACTGTTGAAGGTGGGCTACAGGCAGCCCTTGATTCAGGGGTAAAACCAGACTATGCGGCGACTGCTGTGATACGGGGGATAGATACCTGTCTTCAAGGCCGTCTGGAAAATGATGTGATTAGCATCATCGGCGGTATTGTCGGCAGCAAAGTACCGGGTTTTGGCTATATAGCGCCATACCAGGCGTATCTTCCGCCCACCCTGGGTGCAGGTGATGTAGATCTATTTAGAAGGCCACCTACAGATTTTCCGGGACCAGACACGGATATTTGTGTTTCGAATTGTATCTAGCTGGCATTATATGACAAAACATCAATGAGCAAAAATAAGAATACTTATTTTCGCAAAACTGTTTTATCGGTATTCCTGCCGACCCTTTTGCCCGTGATGGCGGCCAATGCTGTCGAGACCGCTCTGGATCCTGGTTTCAGTGGCAAGGGTATTACCTATGGCCCTCGAATAACAGCAATCGGACAGGGTATTTCGCCCAATGACGATAAAAAGAATGTAAACGAAGATAGTGATGGTTCAGGAGCATTTTTTATCCCGGCTTTGGGGGCAGGCATAAGTACTGACAATAACATCAATCGGGTCCCAAAAAGCGAGCAATCAGCAACCATCTATCATTTACGACCGGCGCTAGGCGTGCAGACCGGTAAAAATATGACCCGCTTCAATGCCGGCTACGCTGGAGACTATGCTAAGTACACGGGTACTAACTTTGATGACCTGTATAGCTACGAAGATCATCACCTTTATGCCGGAGTGTCAGGTTACAGTAAAAAGAGCGCTTATAATGTCACAGCGGATTACACACGCGGACATGATTCTATCAGCGGTAACAGTATTAATGACAACCTTCGTCGTTTTGATAAATGGGACCGTTATGCATTGCTGGCTTCCACAGATCTGGGCACCCGCGGTGCCAGGGTAAACCTGCGACTGGATGGCTTACTTGAGAACAAACGTCAGGATCTCCTGAAATCGATCGATTATGATACCGCTGCACTGGGTGCAATGCTTAAGCTCAGACTAGGTGGTAAAACCCATGGTGTACTTGAAGGTGGCTGGCGTAACTGGGACTATCTCAATTCCAATGCAGATGCTGACCGTTACTATGCACGTCTTGGTGTGTCCTGGGAAGCAACGGCCAAAACAAAAGGTCTGCTGACCTACGGTGCTGAAAAATACAGCCCGGACAATCCGGGGGTACCAATCGTTTCACCTGAATTCGGCCCGACTTTTGGCAGTAATGAAAAAACAAAAAACTCGACCTGGCAGGCTAAGGTTGACTGGGAGATTCGACGTCGGGATTTGCTCAGATTTGGCACATACAAAGGTTCCAGGAACAGTAGTGGCACAGGGTCTCACAGTATATCAACTCGCTATACCATCGGCTGGGCACACGACTGGTCAGAGCGTATCCGCAGTAACCTGGGGTATATGACCGGTAGTGAAGATTACAAGGGTACAAATAGAAATGATGACCTGTTAAGTTATAACATTGATCTATCCTACAAGTTCCACCGGAATATGTTATTGCGCGGCTACTATATGTTTGAAGAAATTGATTCCAATGTTGAACTGCGTTCTTATGATCGTAACCGTGCTGGTTTCTTTTTTGAGTGGGAACTGTAGTGTTTTTATACTGTAGATCATGATTCGGCCACATCAACTGTCCCGGGCAGCCTTCTACTGTCTGGTCTTACTTGCATTTCTGCTTTTGCAGGTGGCGCATGCTAACCCGTATATCCTGGGTTCCGGGGATACGGTAAAAATCCATGTATTTCAGGAGCCAGATTTAAGTATTGAGGCAAAAATTAGCAATAACGGTACCGTAGATTTCCCGTTAATAGGCAATATAGAAATTGCCGGACTAAGCCTGGCAGAAACGGAAGCGGTACTGGACAGGAAACTGCGCGGTGATTACCTGATTGATCCACAAATATCCGTCAGCGTGATAAGTCATCGTCCTTTCTTCATCACCGGTGCAGTAAGAAGCCCCGGTAGAGATC
>BDTD01000023.1 GCA_002897635.1 bacterium BMS3Abin11
CCATGGCCTTTATCGCCGATTTCTCCGATCCTGATGCCGCCGAAGAGGCAGTGCTTGCTGCGTTGGCATCACACCAGAAGGTGATGGGGTTTGGCCACCGGGTCTACCGGGAATCAGATCCACGTAACGTACTGATCAAAGCATGGAGTAAACGGCTGTCAGATGAAACCGGTGATAGTCGACTGTTTACTGTTTCCGAACGTATCGAGCAGGTGATGTGGCGCGAAAAAAAGCTGTTCGCCAATCTGGATTTCTACAGTGCCTCGGTTTATTACTTCCTCGCTATCCCGGTGTCACTGTATACCCCGGTGTTTGTGTGTGCGCGGATGAGTGGCTGGGCCGCTCATGTCATAGAGCAACGTCAGCATAATCGCCTGATCCGGCCTGCTGCCAATTATATAGGGCCAGACAAAAGATCCTTCGTGCCACTTGAGAAAAGATAATGAACACACAGGCACCGGTACCGGTGGATGCATTGCTGAATCAACTCACGGACTATGTGCTCGATTACACCCCTGGTAGTCTGGATGCGTATGACACGGCTCGCTATTGTCTCATCGACAGTCTTGGTTGTGCCCTCTGCAGCCTCGATGACCCAGACTGCCAGCGTGTGCTCGGTCCACTGCTGGATGACATCACCATATCCGGTGGGATTTGTATCCCCGGACTGAAACAGGAACTGGAACCGGTACAGGCCGCCTTTAATTTGGGCAGCATGATCCGCTGGCTGGATTTCAACGACACCTGGCTGGCTGCAGAATGGGGACACCCGTCAGATAACCTCGGCGGAATTCTGGCTGCGGCACTGTTGATGGAAAAACGCCAGCCTGGTGTTTCGTTGCACGATATCCTGACGGCAATGATTAAGGCCTATGAAATACAGGGCTGCCTGGCCCTTGGTAACAGCTTTAATCGGTTTGGGCTGGATCATGTCATCCTGGTGCGGGTTGCTACTGCACTGGTTACCAGCGCCATGCTCGGCTCTTCGCGCCAACAGGTTTTTAATGCCCTGTCGAATGCCTGGGTGGATGGCGGCACCTTGCGGTGTTACCGCCATGCCCCGGATACCGGTTCGCGTAAAAGTTGGGCGGCGGGGGATGCCACCGCGCGTGGCCTGTGGCTGGCGCTACTGGCCTTGCGAGGTGAGATGGGATATCCGCACGCGCTCAGCACACCCGGCTGGGGTTTCCAGGACAGCCTGTTGCACGGCGAGGAACTCACCCTGACACAACCGCTCGACTGTTACGTGATGCAAAATATCCTGTTCAAGGCAAACTTTCCGGCCGAATTTCATGCCCAGACAGCCGTTGAAGCCGCCATACAATTGTATGCAGTGGAAGGTGAACGTTGCGATGTCATCAGGCGTATCGTGATAGAAACCCAGCAGGCTGGTATGCGCATCATCAACAAGACCGGCACGCTGAATAATCCGGCAGACCGTGACCACTGTCTGCAATACATGGTGGCTATTGCGCTTTTGCACGGTAAGCTGACCAGCGAGGATTACCATGACAGCCGAGCGGCCGACCCGCGCATTGATCGATTGCGTAACTGTATGGAGGTTGTCGAAAATCCTGATTTCACGTGCGCCTATCTCGACCCGTTACGGCGTGCGATTCCCGGTGCCGTGCAGATATTTTTTAATGACGGTAGCCACAGTAAACGCATCGCTGTGGAATATCCTCTCGGTCATCTTCAACGACGGGAGGAAGCACTGCCTCTGCTGCACAAAAAATTCCGCATCAACACTAGCAACTATCTCGAAAAGGATCGCTGTGAACAGGTTCTGGCACTGCTAGTCGATAGAGAACGCTTTGATGTCATGCCGGTGAGCGACTTTATGCAACTGTTGCGTAGGCGGCGTTAATTGAATTCGGGGCTATCGCCCATCCGCAGGTTTGGAAGGAGTACACTCTTCTGATTAGCCCGATGCGGAGTTGCTGTATCGGATTGTCCACGAAAGATTTTAGATGGTATTTTAAGGCACGACCAGAATGAATATGCTGGATGCCGAGCATGCAGAACTTACTGGTGCAGAACTTACTGGTGCAGAACTTACTGGTTGCATAAACAATGTAGCTGTTGCATAATTACTTTTCAGGAAACAACATAGATAGAGTGTGGTTGCAGTTGCCATGTATCGCAGCAACACGTACCAGATATTTGTGTGTCGGGTCTTTTACTTGCCATCGTCGTTGTATACTGATTTAACCGCATAGCGTAAATCTCGAGTGGCTTGCCCCCGAGCTGGATAGTGTAAACTGGGTGTTTTCCCAGTTTGCATTATCCAGTTTATGGATCTTCAGAGAAATACGCATCATGTATACCGCTTAATGTATCATTTTGTGTGGATACCAAAGTATCGACATAAAATATTCAGTACGCCACAACGTAAAGCACTGAAGTTGATTATACAGAAAATTGGGTATGACTACGGAATTGAAATTGTAGAACTAGAAATACCAGAAGATCATATCCACATGGTAGTACGAAGCGAGCCGAAGCAGTCACCGAACAAGATAATGCAGGTAATCAAAAGTATTTCAGCAAGAGAGTTTTTTAGGCTTTTCCCGAACATCAAGAAACGTTACTTCTGGGGAGGGAAATTATGGACACAAAGCTATTTTTTTGAGTCGATTAGGTAATGCAGATGAAAATACAATCAGGCAGTATGTTCAGAATCAGTTGTCAGAACTTGATCGTAAAGAAGAACCAGCTAAGCAACTGGAGCTGTTTAAAACTCGGTAGCTTGCTGCCGAGATATTTATCTCCGTTTCGACATGCGACACTTTGGAAGGGTGGGCGGTTGGGGTGGCACGCACCAGCCACCACAGAGAATTCACACAACGAGCGTTGCACTTCTTATTGCGCGTTTTCTTCGCGCGATGGCTGGGGGACTCTGATGGTAGCACGAGTTTTTCTTGCCAGAGGAGCCGGAGGCGACGTTGGTTGATCGGATTTATGGCATGGGCGGAGTGCCACCCGGCAAAGGGAAGGCAGGCCGCAAGCGCTATGCGATGGTTGTAGATCTGCGGCGTTGCAATGGATGCAACGCTTGCACCGCCGCTTGCAAGGCTAACTATGATGTGCCGCTGGGTGAATGGCGCATGTGGGTCATGGAAACGGAGATGGGGGAATTCCCGAACACCAAGCGTTATGTATTACCGCGCTTGTGTAATCAATGCGACGACCCACCTTGCGTAGTGTCCTGTCCGACTCAGGCTACCTTCAGGCATCCCGACGGCTTCGTCCTGCAACGTTACAACCGCTGCATTGGTTGCCGCGCCTGCATGGTCGCCTGCCCATACAACGCCAGGCATCTGCTGCCCGATTACCGGCGAGACAAACGCAATCCCCGCAACGTCGCCGACAAGTGCGATTTCTGCGTCGTGCGCGTGACTCGCGGCCTGGCCCCGTTTTGCGTGGCCTCCTGCACCGGAGGGGCCCTCATATTCGGTGACATCAACGATCCCGAAAGCGAGGTAGCCCGTCTGGTCAGGGAGAACAAGATATTCACCCTAAGGCCGGAGCTGGGTACTGCACCACAGGTCTACTACATCGGCTTGAACGAGTCTATCGCCGATCCGGACTTCGCCTTTACTAACCGTAGTGCCCAGCTTCGTGAGCGTTACATCACCTTCAAGCATAACAGTGGGGTTGGCGGCGAGATGGGCGGCAATATCGATGCTTCTGATATGGGCTTTTTCGGTCTGGTGCGCCAGGGGCTGCGCAATTTCGCGAGCTTCTTCGGGGAGGCACCGAAGAAGTTTTTCAGAGGATTGTACTGATGGAAGGCCAGGTCATTGCCAACGCGTTCCAAAATGCCTACTGGGGATTTCCCATCGCCCTGTACTTCTGGCTGGTGGGCGCCTCTGCCGGCTCATTCGTGATCAGCACGCTGGGGTGGGTGTTCGGCATCAAGAAATACAAGCCCATCGCCTTTTTCGCCTCGAATACCGCCATCGTGGCGCTACTGATCGTGCCGGTACTGCTGGTCATCGACTTGGGCAAGCCCTACCGCTTTTTTCACCTCTATATTTTCGCCCATTGGTCAGCGCCGATGGTATGGGGGTCATTTCTCATCACGACCTATCCGATCGCCATGGGGTTCTACAGTTACTTCGTGTACCGTGAGAACCAGCGCTGGGCACGGATATTGGGGATCCTGGCTGTGATTCTGGCCCTGGCTACCCATTGGTACACGGGTGTGGTCATGCAGCTGAATCCGTCGCGATTGCCTAATCACACTTCGGTGGCGCCACTCCTGTTTTTGACCGGTGCGTACGTCTCGGGTATCGGACTACTCATTCTCTGCCTGTGGATACGCAACTTCCTGGTAGATGTAAAAGCCAGGGTGTCGAATGAGTTGCGGGCAGATATGGCGCGTCTCATGCTCTACGGTATCGTTTTCGACCTTTTTCTGTTGGGAAACGAGTTTCTGCAGATGACGTATGGGACAGGCGAAGAACGCACTCTCCTCTATGATGTATTATTGGGCGTATTCCGCTGGCCATACTTATATATGGAGATTGTATGGGGTCTCCTACTGCCGTTGGTCATTCTGGTTATCCCCAAGATCAATCGGACCCCCAACGGGGTGCTCATAGCCTCCTTCATGACTGCCACCGGCGTTTACGGTATGCGCATCTGGTGGGTTATGGGGACGTTATACTTCCAAGGCCATTTTTGAGAAAGCCATTTTTGAGGGCACAGGAAATAAAACATGAAGATTAGTCGACGTCGGTTTTTGCAAGTGAGTGCGGCAGTGACTACCGCACTCGGGTACAAGAGAAAGGCCTCTGCCATGGAGGTGGCCCTTGGCGACCAGTCATACAACTATATCAGGCGCCAGCCGCGGGAACGCGTATTCTCTTGTTCTCCACTGTCTCTGCACGACAATCCAGTAGAAGCTTGGGTGGAGGACGATCCCACCACCGTGAACCTACTCACTGGCAAGCAGGGCAGACAGGTGGTTGAGATCTTCGGCGTGACCGAATCCAGCCGCAGCAGGGGGCGGGTGAGTGCCGCGGAGGCCTCTTCCTGGCTGGAGCTGACTGACGGCGATCGATTGATGCAACCGCTCAAGCGTGCGGGTGCCCGGGGTTCCGGAAAATGGCAGCCGATTTCCTGGCAACAGGCGCTCGAAGAGATCGGTGCTGCCATTAAGAACAGTCGGCCGGAGGAGGTTGCGCTCATGCGCGGCAAGGATACCAGCGCGGGTGCCTGGGACCGCTTCCTGCACACCCTGGGTTCAAATACCGTGATCGAGCTGAATGATACGACGAATCGACGGGCAGCATTGCAAACGGTTTGGGGAGAGGATGACTCGATACCCGACCTGGCGAATAGCCATTATATTCTTAATTTTGGTACCAACTTTCTCGTCAGTCTTCCGGACTATGCAGCGGATGCCGTCGATGGCAAGTTATTCCGCCGCGCCCGGATCGTTACATTCGATCCACGTTGTTCGAAGACCGCCGGCCTTTCAGATGAATGGGTGGAGGTGCGTCCGGGGACGGACGGGGTGGTGGCTTTGGCAATGACGCGCTACCTCCTTGATAGTGGGTGGGCGGACAAAGCTGCCGTCGAGCGTTTTAGCAATCTTAGTGCCGCTCGTCTTGAACGGGAGCTGAAGCCTTACACGCTCGAGCATGCCGCAGAGATCAGCGGAGTACCAGCGTTAACCATTCGCCGCATTGCCCAGGAGTTCGCAGAGAGCGGACGAGGCTGCGTCATGACCGGCGCGGGCACGAGTGGTCACGCCAACGGCTATGACACCGAGCGGGCCTTGATGTTGCTGCCCCTGGTGATTGGTGCAGTGGAGAGCAGAGGTGGGAACTGCCTGCCAGAGCGTCTTGACCTGGGGAGAATCGAGCCCACGCCGCCGGTACCCAGGAGCAAGAATCCAGTACTCAATCCGTACAAATTTCCGTTTGAAGCCGGGAAACAGTATCCCATCAATGTACTCTTCGGATACAACACTAATCCGGCATTCGCCGCTCCATCCGCGGCACTTTGGCGCCGTGCGCTTGCCGATCAGAACCAGATTGGGTTGTTCGTCGGTATTGGTACTTTACGCAACGAGACCTGGGAACTGGCGGACATCATCCTTCCAGAGAGCCACTGGCTTGAGCGCAATGAGCCGGTACAGGGTGAGGGAAGCCTCCTGCCCTGGGTGGGTCTCAGGCAGCAGGTTGTGAGTCCCCCGGGGCAGGTCAGGGAATTGCGTGAGATCCTGCGCGATATAGTACTTGCAACCGGCGATCGCAAAAAAGCACACTACTGGCAGTTCAGCGATACCAAAGAATGGCTGGGTCGGCAGCTCAACGGCGTTACCGGCCTGAAAAAGGGCGGCGGCTGGGAGTTGATGGCCAAGCACAGTGGGGTATGGCCCATATACGGCCACCTGGATCCGGTGTTGCGTCGTATTGTCGACGAGCAGGGCGAGGAAGTGTTACCGAAATACGGTCGGTCAGTGAAAATGAATCTTACTCCCTTCCCTCACTGGAAGGCAGCCAAAGACACCGCTGCTGGCGAGGGCGAACTCGTCCTGCTAGTGCACGCCTCCGACTACCATGCCGGGGACGCATCGGCCAATAACAAGGTGGTCGTGGAGATGACGCTGGCCAATCACTTGCAGATCAACGTAAAGACTGCGGAAAGCCTGGGGATCAACGATGGCGACTTGGTGCGGGTGAGTTCGAAGGCGGGTTATCTGGTGACTCGTGCCCGTCTCACCCAGTCCATCCGCCCAGAAGTGGTCGCTATGCACCGTGAGGGGGGGCACTGGAGTATCGGTAGAGTGGCCAGAGGCAAGGCGGGGCCGGAGCACGAGGAAGACCCCATCAATATCGATCACGACATCGCTCACAATCTGTGGTGGTCGGATCTCGGGGTTCATCCCATGGATCTGATCGTTCCCGTATTTGACAAAAAGGGCGGGGGTCCGGCCTCTGCCACCACGGTAAAGGTGAAGAAGGCCGAAGGCGAAGATACCTACGGTACAGTTAAAGTAGACACGTCGGCGTTGCTTGCATTCCAGCGCTCCGCTACGTTGCAGGAAAGGGGTTAACCACATGACGAGAAAAAGAAAGATCATCGTCACCGCAGCGCTCAGTGTAACGGGTCTGTTCCTGCTCTACATTGTCGGCAAGATCGGTATTCTGCCCGTCTACGGGGTCACCTCCGTGTTTCAGACGCCAGGTACCTGCAGCGTCTGCCACGAGACTTGGTATAACGAGGCCGCGTACGCCTTCAACCCCAAGGGCAACGCAAAACTGCCCTCTTCTGGGGTGACCATCGGCTGCGCAGAGTGCCACCCGGTTCAGTTTGAGGAATACAAGCTTTCGGCCATGGGTAACAGCAAGAACGCATTGCGGCCCGGGTGTGTCAACTGTCACGACAAAACGCATTCGGTGTTCCAATGGTTTTCACACATGTATCTGGGCAATGAGGGCTGGACGAAAACGGTACAGCTCGCGCTGAGAGATCGGGAATTGTACAACACCAAGCTGTCACCGCATCTTGCAACGAAGGCGCGCGCAAGGTTCATTGAGACGGACAGTGCGCGGTGCCGGGAATGCCATTCTCAGGGGGATAACCGATCCCAGCTTAAGGGAACTAGCGGTGAATACCGGCCCAAAATCCCGCCGCATCAAGAGGCGAAGGCGCAGAATCTCACCTGCATCCAGTGTCACCAGAACCTGACACACAATCTTTCCTATCCGGTCGCGCAGAACGGGGCAGGGCAGGGCAGCGTTGAGGCTGGGGAGCAGAAATCCGCGATGTGTGCCGGCTGCCACGGTGCCGACGGCAACAGCTCGCAAGCTGCATTCCCGAGTATCGCCGGGTTGAATTCCAACTACTTCTCGATGCAGCTACAGGCGTTCAAGTCGGGCAGTCGGAAAAACAGTCTCATGCAGGGCTTTGTGGCGGGTCTGAACAAGAAGGACATGGCTGATCTGGCGGCCTACTACAGCAAGCAGAAGATGCGTCCCACCCTGGTCTGGCCCAAGGTGCTGTCGCTTCAGCAGCGAGCGAACCTGGAAATCGGCGAGACACTGTACAAGGGGAACTGCGCTCGTTGTCATGGGTTGACCGGCCGCGGACAAGGCATTTTCCCAGCGCTGGCGGGTCAGCATCAGGATTATGATCGCGCACAAATGGCTGCCTTCAAGGCGGGAACTCGCAACAAGTACTCCGTCATGCGCGATGTGGCGAAGGGGATTAGCGATACTGACTTGAGGCTGATTGCCGACTACCTGGCGGGACTCAAGTGAACGGAAGGATCCTACGTGATCTGCCGGAGAGCTGCCCACCCGGGCAGCCTCGACAACCCGTTCACTCCGTACTGCGCGTCTATGATGTATTTGTCAATGTGGAAGGTCTGCGGGTTCGGGTGCCTAAGCCTCTTCTCGGGTTTATTCCCTTCGGCGTAAGTAAGAGTTTCGGCTTCTATGTCGTGATGATACTTGCTGCCTCCGAGTCCAGCGAGTCTGCGCAGCTGTTGAGCCTGGCCAAGGCGGCGCTTGCCGATGAGTTTGCGTCGATTAGTCGGAACTCACCGGATGAGTGGGATATACAACAGGTAAACTGTCGCGAGGTTGGAGCGGCACCGCCGGAGTTTCAGCAACCGGGTTGTGTCGACCATGACTGGGGCGCAATATGGTATGAGCTTGGGGATGAGACCGCGAAACGCGATCGCTACGAGCTGGCAAAGACGCGCCTGTGGGAAGAAGGTTTCAAGGTATCGAGGGCGCCCATTCTGCCGATATAGGTGCGACACGTGATACAGGTTTCATGAACGAGAACAGCACTTTGCGCTTCAACACCCGGGGTGACACAGCCAAAGGTTCCAGCGACACCGCGCTACGGATTGACCAGATGCAGTGTCTGAACCTCAGGGGACGAAACGTCACCTGCATGCAGTGCGCCGACACCTGCTCGGCAAAGGCACTGAAATTAACGGTAGACGAGGTCAGTCTGGATGCGGGACGATGTACCGCATGCGGGGCATGCCTGCCGGTTTGTCCGTCAGGTGCCATGTGGCTGACTGGATTCGTTCCGCAGCAATTTCTGGAAACCGTGGCGGGTGCGGCCGAGATACACATTTACTGTAGCCAAAGCGACGATCCCGATAGTGATATTATTGTTCCCTGCCTCCAGGTTCTGGATACCCGCTTGCTTGCCGCGGCAGCCGCGGATGGTGCGGAGACCGTGGTGCTACACGGTACCGACCAGTGTTCGAGCTGCGATCGAGGAGATGCTCGCGCTGTCTTCGAGCAGATACACGCAAACCTGAAAAGATGGTTCACTGATGTCCCTGTGCACCTCATACAAGAGAACCGGGCGCAGATCGGAAAGGGAGAGCGCTCGGGTGAAGATCAGATTCAGCTCGGCCGCCGAAATTTCCTGCGTTTTGCTGGTGCCAAGGTTGCCCACGGTGCTTCGAAGTGGCTCGTAGATGCTGCACCGGAACAGGATGAGGCAACATCGCAACGGTTTATTTTCCCGAGCGATGGAAGTTCCAGTCGCCCATCCGCATATCAGGAGCTGCTGGCAGAGCGAGCCGAGTCACTTCCCTGGCGAGACCACCAGTTGCCCTGGCGTTCCCTCGTGTTCAGCGATGCCTGTAACGCGTGTCTTACCTGTGCCCAACGCTGTCCCACGGGGGCGCTGGTACCGAAAGAGACAAAGTCAACGATTTCTATTTTGTTCCGTTTGCGTCAATGCACAGACTGCGGTCTGTGTGGACATCTCTGCCCCGAAAGCGCTATCTCGTGCGCTTCGGTCGCGAGCTCGGAAGAACTGCGCGCACCGGCGCATCGCGTGATGCATCGCAGCCTGCGTCAGTGCGCAGGCTGCGCCCGCAGCTTTGTTCCCGGGCCGGATTCCGGTGAGTTGTGCACGACCTGCCAGAACGAACTCGATGTGGCGAACGACTGGAAGACAATGTTGATCGATTCGTCGTAAGCGACGATTCTCCCGCACTCTTTCCGCGATGATCTCGTCGCTAGGGCGGGAAGCACCGCCGCCGGAAGAAACAAATTCATTCAACGAACACAGGAGATAAGACATGTACATTTGCTTTTTAAAGACATTCTGGAAAGCCGCGCTCGTACTGATCGGTGTGGCGATTTTTCAACCCATTGCCGCAGCGGCAGACGCCCCGGACAATTTCCAGGTCGTCGATGGTGTGGCGATCTATCTGGGTGTGGTGCCGGCCCAGGTTATCCAGGGGCACCCCAAGGAGCACCTGGAATCCAAGATGCATGGAGGTGTTCCGATCAAGGGTCACCGTGATCATGTGGTCGTGGCCTTGTTCGACGACGCCACCGGCAAGCGTATCGAAAATGCGAAGGTCAAAGGTAGCGTTATGGAAATCGGCCTGGGGGGGGAAACAAAAAAGGCTCGATGCCATGAAGATCGCCGGCACGATCACCTACGGTAACTACTTTGACATGCCGAACAAGGGTACTTATCACATCAAGCTATGGATTCGCATCCCTGGCATGTCGCATGACATTGAAGTAAGATTCACGCATCGGCACACTGACGGCTAAACTATACGTCCCGTGTGGCGCGGCATTATGACGCAAGCCGTAGACCAGCGGGGGCAAACTGAAGCGTACTGGATTTAACGGATATCGTAAATCAGGGTCGATTCCGAAGGTTTGAATAATTCGGCAGACCGTGGCCACTGTCTGCTATTTATGGTTGCAATTGCGCTGTTGCTTAGCCAGTGGGCCATGCGTACCACCCCCTGTTTCCAATAAGAAGTCCTTGACCTGTACCTAACACACAGGTGTTATATTTAAGACGTGTTCTAAAGAGCCATCAATTGCAGATGACTCGTTGAGGAACAATGGAGGTGTATTATGAAAGAGCAACGATGGCAAGACTGGACGATTGTCGTGTTAGGTGTGTGGCTTGTGCTGGCACCGTTCTTTGGTATCGGTGCTATTGGTGATGTGGCCGCAATCAACTCCTACCTGATCGGAGCGGTGGTGGCGGTAGTTGCATTCATGGCAATCGCCAAACCGGAACTGTGGAAGGAGTATACTAACCTGACACTTGGACTCTGGTTGATCGCTGCACCGTTCGTATTAAGCTTCACGAATCAGGCAGGCCCGATGTGGAACCAGATTATCGTAGGCCTTCTGATCGGTGCCGCCGCATTTGATGTCACCTTGAGAATGTCAAAACCAACGGAAGGACATGGTGGTCCTGAGGGTCACGGTCACGGGCATGCATAGTGTGGCATTCTCTGTTGGCTGAGAGGAGGCAGCGAATGGCCCGGATCTGAATGGGCAGGCAGGTAGCGAGTTTAGCATCAGTTAAATATTCGCTCTGTTACCCCCGGCAGGATGCGGGCTGTTCTTGTTTGTAAACACAATGGCCGGCCGCACCGCAGTATTTGGTGGGTTCTTTACCCTTTCGACTCTATAGATGAGGTGCCCTTGATAAAGGCCGAAGGTTATTATGCTTATACGTCAGTAAACCCGTCCCCGCATACGGGCTTAAGAAAAACAAAGGCACCATCAGACAGGGGATATTGTTTTGAAAGCTGGCTGAACAATTTGTTCCGGTCTATGCCTGCTGGTCGTGGTTGCGAGCCTGGTCGCAGTCGCTGCTGCCAATGTTATTGATATTCATAGACAAAGACAAACAATGTAACTGCGCCATCTGCAGGGAAAAGAACCTTGGCGCAACGTGATTGAAACAACCAGAGACAGAGCACGATTTAGAAAAGAAGATAATTAGTCGGGAGAAACACGGGTAAGATCTCAGTGACCAGTAATTGAAAAAACCATATTTTTTCGTAGGTAGCATCTGGACAGAATCTGGACACAAGGTAAATTGCAGAAGTAATTTCTGGTTAGTATTTTCCTGCTCCAGCAATCAGCAGAAAAAATATCAAACTCTCCTGTAATACAGTAATATCAATGCCTTGAGGGCTTGCATCGTGGTTTGTTTTATACCATAATCCGCCGCCTTATAGGCGTGTAGCTCAGTGGTAGAGCACTACCTTGACATGGTAGTGGTCGGTGGTTCGATCCCACTCGCGCCTACCAAAAAACAGGGGTCAGAGTAGATTTTTATAAGTCTAAAAATCAAGTCTGACCCCGCATCTGTTAACTACTTCACGCGGCCTCTGGTAAGGGTCGCCACTGAGACGAGGTTACAATCATGCCTGTTATTACCCTTCCTGATGGATCTACTCGATCCTTTGCTGCCCCTGTTTCTGTGATGCAGGTTGCCGAAGACATTGGTCCCGGGCTTGCCAAAGCGACTCTTGCTGGCCGTGTTAATGGTGATCTGGTCGATGCCAGTTTTGTCATGAGTGATGATGCCTCACTGGCGATAGTGACATCACGTGATGATGATGCGCTGGAGCTGTTTCGTCATGATGCCGCACATGTGATGGCGCAGGCGGTGCAGGAATTATTTCCTGGGACACAGGTGACAATCGGCCCTGCTATTGAAGACGGTTTTTATTATGATTTTGCCCGTGACGAAGCCTTTACATCTGCAGATTTGAATAAGATCGAGCAGAAGATGCATGAAATTGTTAAGCGCGATCTAGTTATTCAGCGTGAGGTGATGGACAGGGCAGAGGCTATGAAGGTTTTTGCCGAACTGGGTGAGGATTACAAGGTCGAGATTATCGACGATATTATCCCGGAGGGCGAAGAAGTCTCAATCTACCGTCAGGGTGACTGGTTTGATGTCTGCCGTGGGCCACATTTACCGAGTACCGGCAAGCTGGGGAAGGCCTTTAAGTTAATGAAATTGGCCGGGGCCTATTGGCGTGGCGATTCACGTAACGAAATGCTGCAGCGTATCTATGGTACTGCCTGGACAGACAGGAAAGAGTTGAAGGCCTATCTGCATCGGCTTGAAGAAGCGGAAAAGCGTGACCATCGAAAGCTTGCAAAGCAGATGGACCTGTTTCACCTGCAGGAGCAGGCACCCGGTATGGTGTACTGGCATGACAAGGGCTGGCGGATCTATCAGGTTGTTGAAAACTACATTCGTTCACAGTTACGTGAGCACGGCTACCAGGAAGTGCATACGCCACAGATTATCGATCGTTCGTTGTGGGAGAAGTCGGGTCATTGGGACAAGTTCCACGATGATATGTTTACCACGGCTTCGGAAAACCGTGATTATGCGATTAAACCGATGAATTGCCCGGCACATATTCAGATATACAACCAGGGGCTGAAAAGCTACCGTGATCTGCCGCTGCGACTGGCTGAGTTTGGCTCCTGTCACCGTAACGAACCCTCCGGTACCCTGCACGGCATCATGCGCCTGCGTAATTTCGTGCAGGACGATGCGCACATTTTCTGTACAGAGGAGCAGATTCAGGATGAAGTCTCTGATTTCATTGATCTGCTGTTTGAAGTGTATAAAGATTTTGGCTTTGAAGATATCCTGATTAAGCTTTCTACACGTCCTGAAAAAAGAGTGGGTAAGGACGAGGACTGGGATAGAGCTGAGCTTGCCCTGGAGCAAGCTCTGAATGCCAAGCAGCTGGATTGGGATCTACAGCCGGGTGAGGGGGCATTCTATGGGCCTAAAATTGATTTTTCACTGAAAGACAGTATTGGTCGAGTCTGGCAGTGTGGCACCATTCAGGTCGATTTTTCCATGCCCGGGCGGCTTGATGCAAGCTACATCGATCATCACGGCAATAAGCAGGTACCAGTGATGCTGCACCGCGCAATACTGGGTTCGCTGGAGCGTTTTATCGGTATTCTGATCGAAGAATCTGCGGGACTGCTGCCATTATGGCTGGCACCGATACAGGCTGTGGTAATGAATATTACAGACGATCAGGCTGAATTTGCCACAAATGTTGAGAGAACCTTGAAAAAACAGGGGTTCAGAGTCGATTCGGACTTGAGAAATGAGAAGATCGGCTTTAAAATTCGCGAGCACACAATACAGCGCATTCCGTACCTTCTCGTGGTGGGTAACCGTGAGGTGGAGGATCGTGTTGTTTCTGTTCGTACACAAAGGGGTGAAGACCTGGGTTCGATGACGGTAGAAGAATTTGCCGACTTGATGAACAAAGAGGTTTCCACCAGGAGTCAAACTGTTTCGGAGGGTTAAACCAATCGCAGGTGAAAAGCAGTATCGTATGAATTCACAAATTCGGGTGCCCAAGGTGCGTCTGGTCGGTGAAGATGGTGGTCAGATAGGTCTAGTTGCTACAGATGAAGCACTAAATATGGCAGTAGATGCCGGTCTGGATCTGGTCGAAATATCTCCAAATGCTGATCCGCCTGTCTGTCGTTTGATGGACTATGGCAAGTTCAAGTATCAGGACAGTAAGCGCAAGCATGCAGCGAAGAAGAAACAGAAAGTAGTAACGGTTAAAGAGATTAAGTTTCGTCCCGGCACAGATGTTGGCGATTACAATATCAAGCTTGGGAAACTGATTAAATTTCTTGAAAACGGCGACAAGGTAAAATTGACTTTACGTTTTCGCGGTAGAGAGATGGCGCATCAGCATCTGGGTATGGATTTACTCAATCGTGCCGAAGCGGATCTTTCGGAGCTGGCTGTTGTGGAGCAGTATCCGAAAATGGAAGGGCGCCAGATGGTAATGGTAATGGCGCCGAAGAAAGCCTAGTAAAGCCGTCGACGGTTCACGGTAAGCGGGTATTAATCGCAGCAAGTGCTGTAAAACGTACATACTACGTACATTGAAAAACCGGAGTAAGAAATGCCTAAAATGAAGACTAATCGAGGTGCTGCAAAGCGCTTCAAAAAGACGGCGAGTGGTGATTTTAAACGATCACAGGGCCATCGTCGCCATATCCTCACCAAGAAGTCGACCAAGCGCAAGCGTCATTTGCGTGCTGCGGCGACTATTCACAAAGCCGATGCCGCATCTGTCAAACAGATGCTGCCATTCAGTTAACTGGGAGGATTAGAATATGCCACGCGTAAAACGCGGTGTTACGACACACGCACGTCACAAAAAGGTACTTGATCGCGCTAAGGGTTATCGCGGCGCAAGAAAGAATGTATTTCGTGTTGCCAATCAGGCTGTTGCTAAAGCGGGACAATATGCCTATCGCGATCGTCGACAGAAGAAACGCCAGTTCCGTGCGCTATGGATCGCACGTATCAATGCTGCTGCCCGTTTGAATGGTCTTAGTTATAGCCGTTTCATGAACGGACTGTCGCGTGCTGAAATCGATCTCGATCGTAAGGTGCTGGCGGACATTGCTGTGCATGATCTTGGTACATTTTCTGCACTGGCTGAAAAGGCCCGGACGGCTCTCGCTTCCTGATCGTTTTTAGCTGCGAATCATCTGATTCGCAATGAAATCTGGAGGGAAAGGTCGTCGCCTTTCCCTTTTTTTATTTGTAGAGGGCATCTGAGACATAAATGACTGATTCAGAAAGTAAAATTCGCCAGGAACTCGATGATCTGGTGGCACAGGCAAAGGCAGAAGCCCGTGTGGCAAATGAATTGTCTGTGCTGGATGATGTACGGGTACGATATCTTGGTAAAAAGGGTGAACTGACCCTGCAGCTCAAGCGTATTGGTAGTCTGCCCACTGAATTAAGACCCAGTTTTGGAAAATGGGTCAATCTGGCAAAAAATCAGGTGCAGGAACAGATTACTGCCTGCAAGGATATGCTGGAACAGGCCCGGTTGAATGAGAAGCTGGCAGAAGAGAATATAGATGTCACGCTACCGGGCAGACGCTCAGCCCACGGCGGTCAGCATCCCGTTACTCGTACGCTGCAGCGACTGGAAGATATCTTTGTCTCAATGGGCTTTGCTGTGGCCGAAGGGCCCGAGATCGAAGATGATTTTCATAATTTTGAAGCATTAAACATACCGCCCAGTCATCCTGCACGTGCTATGCACGACACATTCTATCTGAAAGATGCTTTTCAGAAAGAGAAGGGGGTGTTGCGTACTCATACCTCACCCGTGCAGGTGCGCTTTATGGAGAACCACGAGCCACCGTTTCGTATCATCGCCCCGGGCCGTGTCTATCGATGTGACTCTGATGTCACCCATACACCGATGTTTCATCAAATCGAGGGACTTTTTGTTGATGAAAATGTCAGCTTTGCAGATTTGAAAGGTGTTTTGTCAGAATTCCTGAAAGTTTTCTTTGAAAAGGATCTGGAGGTGAAGTTTCGGCCATCATTTTTCCCTTTCACCGAACCCTCTGCAGAAGTGGACATCAGTTGCGTAATGTGTGGCGGTGAGGGTTGCAGGGTCTGTTCTCATACTGGCTGGCTGGAAGTGCTGGGTTGCGGCATGGTGCATCCTGAAGTGTTTGCCCATGTCGGTATAGACAGTGAAAAATGTTCTGGGTTTGCCTTTGGTATCGGCGTAGAGCGATTGGCCATGTTACGTTATGGAGTCAATGACTTACGTCTGTTTTTTGAGAATGATCTGAGCTTTCTGAGGCAGTTCAGATGAATGTCTTATTATTAATCACGAGGTGGTTGAAGCATGCGGGTTAGTGAAGCCTGGTTGCGGGAATGGGTCTCGCCTAAGTTGAATACCAATGAGCTGGCTAACAGGCTGACGATGGCCGGTCTGGAAGTGGGTAATATTGATCCTGCTGGAGACTTGTCCGACAAGCTGGTGGTTGGGAGAATAGAACAGATTTCCGCCCATCCTGATGCTGATCGTCTGCGAGTTTGTAAAGTTAATGTTGGACGTGCAAGAAATCTGACTATCGTCTGTGGTGCTGCCAATGCGCGGGAAGGACTTTATACCATTGCGGCACTGGTTGGTGCTAAATTGCCTGGCGGCATGGCCATCAGCAAGACAACGGTGCGCGGTGTGACTTCTTCCGGTATGTTGTGTTCGGCTTCAGAACTGGGGCTGGAGGAATCTTCAACGGGGATACTGGATCTTGCAGGTAAACCTGCTGCGGGCATGCTGGCAAGTACCCTTTTCCAGATTGATGACTGTATTCTTGATCTTGAGTTGACCCCTAATCGTGGTGATTGCCTGAGTATTCGCGGTGTTGCACGCGAGGTGGCTGCACTGACCAACTGCCGATTAAAAAAGCCGGTCAAATCCGTCGAAATGGCCGTGCAGGCCCGGGGTAAGCTGCCGATTAAGCTTACAGCCAGTGATGGTTGCCCACATTATGTCGGACGCATCATCCGTGGCGTGGATGTATCAGCAGTAACGCCATTATGGATTAAAGAGCGACTGCGTCGTGCCGGTATACGCAGCCTGGGGCCCTCTGTCGATGTCACTAACTACGTCATGATAGAGCTGGGCCAGCCGATGCATGCCTTTGATCTGGAGAAAATAAATGGTCATATCGAGGTGCGTTATGCAAATGGACGCGAAAAACTTAATCTGCTTGACGGATCGACCGTCAGGCCCGAAAAAACTGATTTATTGATTGTGGATAAAAGTGGTCCATTAGCCCTGGCGGGTGTCATGGGTGGCGCAGCTTCAGCTGTTTCCGATCAAACACAGAATATTTTCCTCGAAAGCGCCTACTTCACACCGGAGATTATTGCAGTTACCACGCGTGACGGTGGGATTCATACAGATTCTTCCCATCGTTTTGAGCGCGGGGTGGATTTTGAAATGCAACGGCAAGCGATAGAGCGCGCATCCTTCTTGCTGACCGAGATAACAGGCGGCGTGTGCGGGCCTGTGGTAGAGAAGACAATTCCTGGGAAAATGCCTCAAAAACAGCTGATCACGCTGCGAAATAAGCGTTTAAATGCAGTATTAGGTACGAAGATCACTGTTCGCCAGATGGTTTCCAGTCTGCAGCGCCTTGCTATGCAGGTCAAAGGAAAAACCGATACGGTTAAAGTGATCCCACCCGCTTATCGTTTCGATATCAATATCGAGGCCGATTTGATAGAAGAGGTGGCGCGTGTGACAGGTTTTGAAAAGATTCCTGAAACGGTACCTGTCGCGCATTTACAGATATCAGCCGAAGAAGAAAAGATACTGCCAATCAGGCGCTTACAGTCATGTCTGGTCGATCAAAATTACCAGGAAGTCATCACTTACAGCTTTATAGATCGTGCCATGCATGAGCAGTTTTCTCCCAATTCGCGTGCAGTAGAGCTAGAAAATCCGATTGCTTCGGATATGTCTGTCATGCGTGCCAGCTTATGGCCGGGATTGATCAAAACCATGCAATATAACGTCAATCGACAGATCAGTGATCTGAAACTATTCGAATCGGGTCGAACATTTGTTACTAAAGGCAAGGCCCTGCTTCAACACCGCTACATTGCAGGACTGCTGACAGGTAGTGTAGATGCCCGGAGTTGGGTAGATAGTCAGCGGGAAGTGGACTTTTTTGACCTGAAGGGTGATGTGCAGGCCCTTATCGCGCTCACGGGTCGTGATAATGACTTTATTTTCTCGCCAGCCACACATCCAGTACTGACGCCAGGTCAGTCTGCAAAGATTAAGGAAGGGAGGAAAGTGGTTGGCATGTTGGGTCGATTGCATCCGGCGATTGAATCATCTCTCGGACTTGATCAGGTGGTGTATCTTTATGAAATCCGACTGGATAGCCTGCTGCATTCACGAATTCCAGCTTTTCATGAATTTTCTCGATTTCCTGCTGTTCAGCGCGACATTGCGCTTGTAATTGCAGCGAAAATACCACTATCTGACGTGATCAGGTCTATAAAATACCATGCTGGAGACCTTTTAGTGAAGTTGGAGTTGTTTGATCAGTATCAGGGCGAACATATTGATTTTGGTAAAAAAAGTCTCGCTTTTACCTTGACCTTACAGCGTACTTCGCGCACTCTTACAGATAGTGAGACAGAAAATCTGATAAAAGGTGTAATTCTAGGGGTTCAGTCAGATCTGGACGCACAATTGAGATAATTAGGAATAAGAATGACAGTTACCAAGGCAGATCTGGCAGACAGGTTATATGAAGAACTGGGGCTAAATAAGCGTGAGTCTAAAGAATTTGTAGAATTATTCTTTGAGAAAATGCGTCAGGCCCTGGAATCCGGGGAATCTGTCAAATTGTCCGGTTTTGGTAATTTCGACCTACGCAAGAAGACACCCAGGCCAGGTAGAAACCCGAAAACTGGCGAAGAAATCCCCATTTCGGCTCGTCGCGTGGTAACCTTTAGACCAAGCCTGAAACTAAAGGAACGGGTTGCGCAGTACACAGCCAGCCTGCAAAACAAGAAACAGGAAAATGAGTAAAGGATTATGCTCGATCCAGCTGACAATTCAGTTTTACCCGCCATACCTGCCAAACGTTATTTTACGATTGGTGAAGTAAGCGAGCTATGCCAGGTTAAACCCCATGTTTTGAGATACTGGGAACAGGAGTTTACGCAGCTCAATCCGGTAAAAAGGCGTGGTAATCGACGTTATTATCAACGGCATGAGGTTGAACTGATTCGAACCATACGTTCATTACTCTACCTTGAGGGGTTCACTATAAGCGGCGCACGCCAGAAACTGGAATCAGAAAATGGGTTTGAAGAGAAGGTAATGAAATCAGCAGAACAGCCAAAGGTTTCCAAAGAGGTGATTGGCGGGCTGATTAATGAACTTGAAGAGTTGACTGGTATATTAAGAGATTAGCTCGGCAACACGTAATTCCAGCAATTATTTTGTAGTTTTATATAGAGGTACACAGGAAAAACACCGGGGTCGGAGTCGAAGTGCGACTCCGACCCCCTTTAATTCAAAGATCTTAAAATTCTTTCCTGTTTTTGAAGTGCTTTCCGAAGACAGTCCATCATGAAAAATCAAAAAACGGGGCGTAGCGCAGCCTGGTAGCGCACCGCAATGGGGTTGCGGTGGTCGGAGGTTCAAATCCTCTCGCCCCGACCATTTTCATTTTTACAAATAGCTACTTTAAATCCTTTGTGCGAATGAATTCGCACCTACGACCAACTCCCCTGGCCTGGCATATATTAATTGTAGGTCCGAATTCATTCGGACAAAGCGTTAGTGTTTCTGACGGCGGAACGTAACAGCCTCTGCCAGTGATTCCAGCACATCAACAGTTTCATCCCAGCCTATGCAGGCATCGGTGATGCTGACGCCGTACAGCAGCTCTTTCCCGGGTGTTATGTCCTGACCCCCGGCATTGATATGACTTTCAATCATTACACCAATAATGTGTTTATCACCCACTGAAATTTGTTCAGCAATGTCTGCTGCAACATCCACCTGTTTTTCTGGCTGTTTCATACTGTTGGCATGTGAGCAGTCAATCATCACATTCGCTGTCAGTCCATAACTTTCCAGTTTTTCTTCTGCTAGCAGAACGTTATTTCGATCATAATTGGGTAACGCACCACCTCGTAAAATGATATGTCCATCATCATTGCCAGTAGTCGAGAAAATAGCGGATTTTCCATCCATGGTCATCGACAGGAAGTGATGCGGTAACGAAGCGGCGCGTATGGCATCAATGGCATTTTTCAGTGTGCCGTCGGTACCATTTTTGAAGCCGACAGGACAGGACAGGCCGGAAGCCAGCTCACGATGCACCTGGCTTTCAGTTGTTCGTGCACCTATGGCACCCCAACTGATTAAATCAGCGACATACTGCGGCGTAATAAGGTCGAGAAATTCGGTTGCTGTGGGTATGCCCATATTGGTCAAGTCAAGTAGCACCTTACGCGCCAGTCTTAGTCCCTGATTGATATGGAAGCTACCATCCAGCATGGGGTCATTGATTAAGCCTTTCCATCCAACGATGGTGCGTGGCTTTTCGAAATAGACACGCATAACGATTAGCAATTGATCACTCAAACGATCACTAATTTCTTTTAACCTGCCGGCATAGTCTATGGCGGCCTTCGGGTCATGAATGGAGCAGGGGCCAACGATGACAATCAGATGATCGTCTTCACCATGCAATACTCTATGAATAGCCAGTCGTGTATCACTGGTTAGTTTTTGTGATTTTTCAGTTGCAGGAAATTCAGTATGCAACTCAGTCGGCAGAACAACGTTCTTAATTTCCTTGATTCTGAGATCTTGTGTTGGGTGGGGTGATTTCATGTTGTTTCGTGTCGTTTACCGGTGTGCTGGGGTGGGAGCGTATTTTACTTTGTATGGGGTTGAAACGGTAGAAAAAAAGTTTTCAGTTTTCAAGATTGCATTATTGACCAGTGAGATATGCCGTAGGAGTGTCGCTCAGCGCGATTCTGTTTAGCAAGGTTGCAAATCTGAAACAATAGCGCCGAGCGATGTGTTCAAGTCTAGCGACTCCACACGCCTGACTTTCCACCACTTTTGTAAATTAAGGCAATGTCAGTCATCACCATGCCGCGATCGACAGCCTTACACATATCATAGATCGTCAACAGGGAAATCATGACAGTGGTCAGTGCTTCCATTTCTACTCCTGTCTGGCCATGAGTCTCGGTTTTGGCCTCACAGCGTATACAACTGGCATCAGTGTCTATATCAAAGTTCACTTCTACATGGGTCAGGGGTAGCGGGTGGCACAGGGGAATGAGATCGGCGGTACGTTTGCTGGCCATGATGCCAGCAGTTCGGGCAATAGCCAGCACGTCACCTTTTTTATGGCCGCCCTGCTGAATCAGCGACAGCGTCCTGGCCTGCATCGTGATGATGCCTTCAGCAATGGCTATACGGTGCGTCCTGGCCTTGTCTCCGACGTCAACCATGTGTGTATCGCCCTTCTGATTAAAATGTGTTAATTCTGACATTTCTTGCTTTACCAGCGGTTGTATAAATTGAGTTAAATATGTGCATAGAATGTTCCTGTACAAGCCTGGTTATGTGGTCATCACTGCGTCGTCATGGCATACTGCGCGCGACCAGAAAATTGAACATTTTCTGCATAGAACTGCGTATCCAGGATTTTACAATACACTGTGAGAATACTACTAAGCAATGACGACGGCTACCTTGCACCAGGATTGCGGGCACTTTATTTGGCGCTAAAAGATACTCAGGAGCTAACCGTCGTTGCGCCGGACAGAGATCATAGTGGTGCCAGTAATTCATTGACGCTGCAGCGACCGCTATGCATTCGAAAATCTGAAGAGGGTTTTCAATATGTCGACGGCACACCAACAGATTGTGTTCACCTGGCAATTACTGGCTTGATGGAAAAAGAGCCGGATATGGTTATTGCCGGTATCAATAATGGAGCCAATCTCGGCGATGATGTGATTTATTCAGGCACCGTTGCGGCGGCCACGGAGGGGCGATTTCTCGGTTTTCCTGCGATGGCGGTTTCCATGGCCAGTCATGAGCCTCAGTTTTTTGAAACTGCCGCAAGGGTGGTCATTGATCTTCTTAATCGTTTAAATCAGCACTTGCTTCCAGCGGACAGCATTCTTAACATCAATGTACCGGATATCCCGTATGAAGACCTGCAGGGTTTCCAGGCGACCCGTCTGGGTAAGCGACATAAATCTGAGTCAGTAATTAGGCAGCAATCACCACATGGCAAGGAAGTATTCTGGGTAGGTCCTGCCGGTCAGGAGCAGGACGCCGGGCCCGGCACTGACTTTCATGCGATTAAAAGCCACTATGTGTCTGTTACACCGCTTGAAATCGACCTTACACGTTATACGGCGATAGAAACCGTCGCACATTGGCTGCAAGAATAGTGCACGCAATGAATCTAAAAGGTATAGGCATGACATCAATGCGTACACGTGCGCGATTGATTAGCAGTCTGCGTGATATGGGCATTACCGATGAAAGAGTACTGGCTGCGATGATGGATACACCGAGACATTTGTTTGTTGATGAAGGTATCGCCTCCCATGCCTACGATAACAGTTCTTTACCCATTGGCTACGGGCAGACTATCTCTCAGCCCTATATTGTTGCCCTGATGACACAGGTTATGCTGGGTGGCGGAAAGCCAGCAAAGGTGCTAGAGATCGGGACAGGCTCAGGTTACCAGACTACAATACTGTCAAAGCTGGCGGGGACGGTGTATAGCGTAGAGCGTATAGAGCCGCTGCTGAAACAGGCAAAGCGGCTGCATTACAAGCTCAGGTTGCGAAATATCTATCACAAGTTAGCCAAGGGGAAGACCTTCGGTTGGCCAGATGCGGGGCCATTTGACGGCATTCTGGTTACTGCTGCACCGCAGACTATACCTGAAGAGCTTTATTCCCAGTTAGCACCTGGCGGGCGCATGGTAATTCCCAGCGGCAAGGACAATGCTCAGGAATTGTATCTAATTGAGCGAACCAATAGCGGCTTCACTAAAACCAGTCTCGAAGCTGTCCGCTTTGTGCCATTAGTCGAGGGTAGCTGATGGCTGTTTTCGCTAGTATCTACAAGCGCGTCATCGAATGGGCCAGGCATCGTCATGCCAGCTATTATCTGACTGCGACGAGTGTGGCTGAATCCTCTTTTTTTCCAGTTCCGGTAGATGTATTGCTGGCACCAATGGTGCTTGCTCGCCGAGATAAGGCATGGTGGTATGCCACCCTGGCGACGGTCGGCTCTGTTGCAGGTGCCGTGGTTGGCTATTACATCGGCCTGTTCCTGTTCGATCAGGTGGCGCAGCCGATCATTGATCTTTACAATTTTCAGGAAAAATTTGTCTATGTGCAATCGCTGTTTAATGAATATGGCGTCTGGATAATTTTTATTGCCGGTTTCTCCCCTGTACCCTACAAAGTTTTCACCATTACAGCCGGTGTAGTGGGGATGCCATTATTACCATTTATACTGACTTCACTGGTGGCTCGCGGCGCGCGGTTTTTTCTTGTTGCCGGTCTGGTTTATGCTGGTGGTGATAAAATCGATGCTGTGCTGAAAAAACGCGTAGAACAAATTGGCTGGGCCAGTGTAGTGATTATTGTTCTGGCGGCCATCATCTACCAGTTTATCTAAGGAGCCTCTGAGCAAGTCATAATTGTGATTTTACTGCCCAAACTACCAGCTATTGTGTTGATAATCTTTCCAATAGCTTACATATTGGCTGTGGCCTTCGCTTTACATCTGAAATATTTGATCAGCTATTTCAACAACCAGGTCTGGTCAGAGGCCCCTTAATGAAACTAAGCTGGGTCATAAAATCTTCTGGTTTAGCCTTATCTATTTTATTGCTGTTGTTGTTAAGTGCCTGTAATTCAAGTTCTAAACATGACTATGCAGCGAATAGAAACCTGCCGAATGCCAAATATGGCACGATCTATACAGTCAAGCGGGGTGATACCCTGTACAGCATAGCCTGGGTAATAAAACAGGATTATCGAAAGCTGGCAGGCTGGAACGGCATCAGATCCCCGTATCTGATTCGTATCGGGCAACGCTTACGCATGTATCCGCCATCATCGAAAACGGCAAAGTCGAAAAAGACAAAGAAGACTTATTCTTCTGGCAGATTAGCAAAGAGTTCATCGACCCGCGCAATAAAAAAATCACCTCCCTACAAATGGAAAACCGCGCAGGGTAGAGTAAAACGGTGGTTCTGGCCGACCGTCAACCGCAGAGTTACTGAACGCTTCAATCCTGGAGCAGGCAAGGATGGTATAGATATCGCTGGTAAATTTGGTGATGCTATTTTTGCAACCGCCGATGGCCAGGTAGTTTATGCCGGGAGTGGACTCAGGGGCTATGGAAGGCTTATCATTCTCAAACACAACAAAACTTATCTTAGTGCCTATGCACATAATGACAGCATACTCGTTGCAGAGGGCCAGAACATCAGGGCAGGAAAAAAGATAGGACGGATGGGTAGCAACGGAAAAGGAAGAGCCACACTGCATTTTGAAATCAGAAAAAATGGCAAGCCGGTTAATCCAGCCAGCTACCTGTCTTCCAGGTAGTGACGTGTCATATATACCCGGATATTTACAGGGACGCTACTTATTGCGAGTTAAGTGTATGAATATAACAGAGAATCATCATATACTAGCAAGGTATACTCTATGAAATATCCGGGTTAAACAGACGGCGACTGTAGTAAAATGAGTCGGACAGGCAGATAAGATGAATGTGATTAACAATGTGATTAATAAAGAAACTGCTCCCGCGAGGCCAGCCTATACGACATCTGCTGAGGTTGATGCTACACAGATGTATTTAAAAGAGATAGGCTTCTCTGAATTACTGACGGCAGAAGAAGAGGTTTATTTTGGGCGACTCACCAGAAAAGGTGACATGGCTGCGCGAAGCAGAATGATTGAGAGCAATCTCCGCCTGGTAGTAAAAATCTCACGACGTTATATCAACCGCGGACTGCCCCTGCTGGATGTTATTGACGAAGGCAATCTTGGACTCATTCGTGCGGTAGAGAAATTCGATCCGGAAAGAGGTTTTCGATTTTCTACCTATGCTACATGGTGGATCAGGCAAACCATTGAACGTGCTCTAATGAATCAAACCCGGACCATACGCCTGCCGGTGCATGTACTCAAGGAAATCAATGTATATCTCCGCGCAGCCAGGCAGCTGACGCAAAAACTCAGTCATGAACCCAATGCGGGTGAAATCGCAGAGTTTCTTGATGTACCGGTCAATGACGTCAAAAGAATGCTTGATAAGCAGGAGCGCATCAGCTCATTTGACAGTCCGGTAGAACGTGATGGCGATCGAACCCTGCTGGATGCTGTTCCCGATGATTCTTCCTGTGACCCGGCAGAATTACTGCAAAACAATCAGGTTATGAAACATCTTGATGTCTGGCTTGAGAGCTTGTCTGATAAGCAGCGTGAGGTTATCCTGCGGCGATTTGGTATGCGTGGCCATGATGTGGCAACCCTGGAGCAGGTAGGTGATGATGTTGGGGTGACGCGCGAAAGAGTCAGACAGATTCAGGTTGAGGCCTTAAAAAAATTGCGCAAGCAGCTGGAAAGGGAAGGGTATTCGAGGGATGAGTTGCTTTAGTTCTAAGTTTCAGGTTCCAGGTCCCAGGCATGGCTGGGAGCCTTGATCACAGTTTTGTACGAATAGAATGGTTTAGGTGTTTTCTTTCCCCTTTTTCAGTTTTCAGCTTAAAACATGAAACTATTTTTTAAATTATCAACGCTGCTAACACATCCCGGTCTTCCCCTATGAGAATGTTGTAAGTATGACAGGCTGCCTCGGTAGTCATGATTTCTATACCTATGCCTTGCTGAGTGGCTGTTAGTGTAAGCATGGGATCAAGGAAATGGTGCTTCAGGCCTGAGCCGATTATTATAATTTCCGGTTGATGATTAAGCAGTTCCTCTATTATTTCTACAGTCAGTTCCTCAGGCTTATTGACAATCCAGTTATTGTCAATTATTTCAGCTGTTACTAACAGGCTGTTGTCATAAAATTGATCATTGATTTTGATCCTGCCGGGTTCAATGGCGCGGATGGTGTTTACGTTCGGAGTACTTTGCTGGTGGAGCATAATAAATATCCTTGTCTATTCCCCTGTCCGTTATTTTCAGGCGGCGTGCGAGTTTTATAATTTATCATAGCTTGATTGATTTTAACGTAGCAAATCGACTAGAATCTGTATAGTCAGAAACGTCTGTCGAATAACGGGAGTAGTGCTACGCAACTCCCGTTTTTCTACATCTAGAACGGAGGAAAACCTTGTCTGTCCCTGCCATACTGGCCCTGGAAGATGGTAGCCTGTTCCACGGCATTGCTGTGGGCACGATTGGATATTCTTCGGGCGAGGTGGTTTTTAATACCTCGATGACGGGCTACCAGGAAATCCTGACCGACCCTTCCTACTGTCGTCAGCTCATAACACTTACTTACCCTCATATCGGTAACACCGGCACAAATAATGAAGATTTCGAATCTGACCGTGTTCATGCCGCTGGTTTGATTATTCGTGACCTGCCCGATTTGTACAGCAGCTGGCGCGCAGAGCAGTCACTGCAGTCATTTCTTGAAGCTCAGCAAGTAGTGGCTATAGCCGAAATTGATACACGCCGACTGACTCGTATTTTGCGTGAAAAAGGTGCGCAGGCCGGTTGTATTGCTGCCGGCGATAAGCTTGATTTCGATATGGCCATAAAACAGGCAAAGGAATTTCCGGGGCTGCGCGGAATGGATCTGGCGAGGGAAGTGACTACCGATGCACTGATCGCCTGGGATGAGGGTGGCTGGGATCTGGAATCCGGTTACCTGCCTGCAGCGGACAGAAAGTATCATGTGGTGGCCTATGATTTCGGCGTAAAACGTAACATTCTACGCATGCTTAGCGATCGCGGTTGCCGTGTCACCGTTGTTCCGGCAACCACACCAGCCAGTGATGTGCTAGCAATGAAGCCCGATGGTGTGTTCCTGTCAAATGGCCCCGGTGATCCGGAACCCTGTGACTATGCCATAGCATCAATCAAAGAAATTGTCGCCACAGATACCCCGGTCTTTGGTATCTGTCTCGGCCATCAGCTGCTAGCCCTTGCTTCGGGTGCGCAGACAGAAAAAATGAAGTTCGGCCACCATGGTGCCAACCATCCTGTTCAGGATTTAGCCAGCAAGCACGTCATGATCACCAGCCAGAACCATGGTTTTGCAGTAGCTGAAGGTGATCTGCCCGAAAATCTCAGGGTAACTCATCGGTCGTTGTTTGATAAATCTATTCAAGGTATCGAATGCATGGATCATCCTGCTTTTTCATTTCAGGGCCATCCGGAAGCCAGTCCGGGTCCACACGACGTCAGCCCGCTGTTTGATCGCTTCATCGAAAATATGATTAGGAACAAGTCAAAAGCTAAAGGGACGGATTCATAAACCCATGCCACGTCGTGATGATATAAAAAGTGTCCTGATTATTGGTGCCGGCCCGATCATAATCGGCCAGGCCTGTGAGTTTGATTATTCCGGTACCCAGGCCTGCAAAGCGCTAAAAGAAGAGGGCTATCGAGTGATTTTGGTGAACTCTAACCCTGCCACCATAATGACTGACCCGGGGATGGCTGATGCGACTTACATTGAACCTATCGTCTGGGAGACCGTAGCAAAGATAATCGAGATAGAAAGACCGGATGCGCTGCTGCCCACCATGGGCGGTCAGACTGCGCTGAATTGTGCGTTGGATCTGGTAAAACAAGGCGTACTTGAACGTTACAATGTTGAGATGATTGGTGCTTCCCGTGAAGCCATTGATAAAGCAGAAGATCGTGAGCTATTTCGTCAGGCAGTGCAGGCTATCGGCCTGGAAACGGCTCGTGGTGCCATTGTGCATAATATGGAAGAGGCAGAGCAGATTCTTGCCATGGTTGGATTTCCAGCCATCATTCGCCCGTCGTTTACCATGGGTGGAACAGGCGGTGGAATTGCCTACAATCGTGAGGAATATTTTGAGCTTTGTGAACGCGGCTTTGATGCTTCACCGACCTCTGAACTGCTGATTGAGGAATCTATACTCGGCTGGAAAGAGTTCGAGATGGAGGTCGTGCGCGACCCGGCGGATAATGTCATCATTATATGTTCGATCGAAAACTTTGATCCGATGGGTGTGCATACAGGTGATTCCATTACCGTTGCGCCTGCACAAACGCTAACTGATAAAGAATATCAGATCATGCGTGATGCCAGCATCGATATATTACGCGAGATTGGGGTCGATACCGGGGGATCGAATGTGCAGTATGCGATCAATCCCGATGACGGGCGTATGCTCGTGATTGAAATGAACCCGCGGGTATCGCGCTCTTCTGCACTGGCCTCCAAGGCGACAGGTTTTCCGATTGCTAAGGTTGCCGCCAAGCTTGCTGTCGGTTTCACGCTCGACGAACTACAGAACGAGATTACTGGCGGTACAATGCCGGCCTCCTTTGAACCCAGCATCGACTATGTAGTAACCAAATTTCCACGTTTTGATTTTGAGAAATTCCCGGCGGCGGATAGTGTATTGACCACACAGATGAAATCTGTCGGTGAGGTGATGGCCATAGGCAGGACGTTCCAGGAGTCATTACAGAAAGCCTTGCGAGGGCTGGAAATTGGTACCGACGGTTTCGATGAGATTTGTACCGATACCGATCCTGATGAATTAAAAGAGACACTCTACCGGGAGCTGCGCGTACCTGGGTGTTTCAGGATCTGGTACCTGGCCGAGGCATTCCGTGCCGGCATGTCGATTGATGAGATCTATGAACTTAGCCGTATCGATACTTGGTTCCTGCATCAGATTGAGCAGTTGATCAGAATAGAGCAGGAAATACGGAAGATGGATAATAAATTACTTACAGAACATCAGATAAGATCTTGGAAACGCAAAGGTTTCTCTGATTTACGTCTGGCAAGACTGTTAGTTTTAAATGAGTATGAATTTCGTGCGATTCGCCATTCATACGGTATTCGCCCGGTCTACAAACGTGTCGATACCTGCGCCGCTGAATTTTCCACGTCTACCGCCTATCTTTATTCAACCTACGAAGAAGAGTGCGAATCGAACCCGGACAGCAGCAGCAAGATCATGGTTCTCGGCGGTGGTCCTAATCGTATAGGTCAGGGGATAGAATTTGATTACTGTTGTGTACACGCCGCACAGGTCTGTCGTGAAGATGGTTTTCAGACCATCATGGTCAACTGTAATCCAGAAACTGTATCGACTGATTTTGATACCTCAGACCGTCTGTATTTTGAGCCATTGACGCTGGAAGACGTGCTGGAAATAATCCATATTGAAAACCCTGCCGGTGTGATAGTGCAATATGGTGGACAGACACCATTGAAGCTGGCGGAAGACCTGGAAGCTGCTGGGGCGAAAATAATTGGTACCTCGCCGGATTCTATCGATCTGGCAGAAGACAGAGAGCGTTTCCAGAAGCTGGTTGAAGACCTTGGCTTATTACAGCCGCCAAACTGTACCGCCCGTAGTCGTGAAGAAGCCCTGCTCGGGGCTGAAGAAATTGGTTTTCCGCTGGTTGTTAGACCGTCGTATGTGTTGGGCGGCAGGGCGATGGAGATCGTTCATAATCTAGAGGATCTTGATAACTACATGACGGTAGCTATCCAGGTTTCCAATGATTCACCGGTACTGCTCGATCGTTTTTTGAATGATGCAATAGAGGTGGATCTGGATGCGGTGTGTGATGGTAAAGATGTAGTAATTGGCGGCATAATGGAGCATATCGAAGAGGCCGGGGTGCATTCCGGTGACTCCTCCTGCTCATTGCCGCCGTTTAGTTTGCCAGAAAACATAATTCAGCAGCTGCGAGAACAGGCAACCAGTCTGGCTCTGGCAATTGGTGTGCGCGGGTTAATGAATATTCAGTTTGCTGTAAAAGGTGAAGATATCTACCTGCTTGAAGTGAATCCTCGTGCTTCACGCACGGTTCCTTTTGTTTCTAAAGCGACATCGCGGCCGCTGGCAAAAATTGGGGCCCGCTGTATGGTGGGTATCAGCCTGGCAGATCAGGGTATTACGGGTGAAATCATTCCGGAGTATTATTCTGTCAAAGAGGCGGTTTTCCCCTTTATCAAATTCCCGGGTGTCGATCCGGTGCTGGGTCCGGAGATGAAATCTACCGGTGAAGTCATGGGTGTTGGTAAAACCTTTGGTGAAGCCTTTGACAAGGCACAGAAGGCGGCAGGTGCACACATACCTGAAAAGGGTAAAGCCTTTATCAGTGTGCGTAATATTGATCAGCCACGTGTAGTAGAAGTGGCACGGTACCTGGCTGGACACGGTTTCGATATACTGGCCACCAGGGGTACAGCAAAGGTTATTGAAGCGGCTGGGGTCAAAGTAAGGCAGGTAAATAAGGTGCGCGAAGGTCGGCCGCATATCGTTGATATGATTAAAAATGAGGAAATTGACATCGTTATTAATACCACGGAAGGTAAGCGTAGCCTGAAAGATTCCTATACCATTCGCAGAGAGGCATTGCTGCATAAGGTAACAAACTTCACCACAATCGCTGCGGCCAAAGCGGCAGTGGAGGCACATCGTGCTGATAATGAGGTTACTGTTTATAAGCTTCAGGATCTACATAAGACGCTGAAGGTACCCTGAAGCAGTATTTTGTCGTTAAGATGTTGTTTGTTGAACGTAAAGAAAAGAACGAAAAAGGAATTGAAATGGAAAGTTTGCCGTTGACCACTAAGGGCGCAGAACGTTTGCGCGAAGAACTTAAACATTTGAAGCAGGTTGCTCGGCCAAAAGTCATTGATGCTATTGCTGAAGCACGCGCTCATGGTGATTTGTCTGAAAATGCCGAATATCATGCCGCACGCGAGGAGCAGGGCTTCATAGAGGGCCGAATCAAGGAGCTGGATAGTTCCCTGGGTCAGGCTCAGGTCATTGACCCCGCAACGCTGGATACGGGTGGACGTGTTGTTTTCGGCGCAACTATAGAATTGTATAACGTCGCTACAGAAAATGAAGTGACTTATCAGATTGTCGGTAATCTGGAATCAGATATCGAAAAATTGAAAATCTCTATCAGTTCTCCTATTGCTCGCGCACTAATCGGCAAAGAAGAAGGCGATGAAGTCAAAGTGCAGACCCCCGGTGGCGTAACGATGTACGAGATTTTAAGTGTCAAATATATCTAGCGACAGGGTAATCATTAGAGTGCTGCTCAATATACAGCTTATCGTTCTGACACTCTGGGTAGGTGGCCTGTGGACAGTAGGCTATTTAGTCGCTCCGGTGCTTTTCCATCTTCTGCAGAATCCACAGCTGGCAGGTCAGATTGCAGGCGAACTGTTTACTTTGATGAGTTGGTTAGGACTGGCTTCTGTGTTAGTTCTTACAGTCATATATTCTTTTCTTGATCGTGAAAAATGGCGTTTCCTGGTACTTTTCCTGATGGCTGCATTGATTGCCACCAATCTGCTTTACCTGACACCAGAAATAGCCGGATTGCGGGATATGGCCGGTGGTGCAATAGAAAAGGGAACGGAGATACACAATCGTTTCGCCATACTGCATGGCATTGCTAGTGGGTTATATCTGTTGGTTAGTCTGCTGGGTCTGCTGCTGGTGATTCGGCAGCCTGAGAAGAGTTTGCTTCTGTAGGTGCGAATTCATTTGCACAAAACTGTCACAAGAGAGCGTTCATGGTGATATTGTCCGAATGAATTCGGACCTACAATTATTTTTCTATCGACACGGGGTGATTGATGACAGGTGTGTCCATATTTGTGTAGGTGCGAATTCATTCGCACAAAGAATTTTATGCTGGAATCTTTATTTTGTGTTTTTTACTCGGACGAAATATTACCGCAACCTTTCCAATCTGCTGAACCAGTTCAGCAGAGGTAGATGAGCAAATATCCTGAACAAACTTTTTGCGCAAATCCCGGTTGTCCGTGGCAATCTTTATTTTCAAAAGTTCATGATACCCGAGTGTAGATTCAAGCTCAGCCAAAACTGCATCAGTGAGGCCGGAACCACCTATGCTGACTATCGTGGGTAATGGATGCGCCAGGCCACGTAAATATGATGTTTGCTTGTGGTTGAGAGACATTTAAACTCCGGGTGTTGTAACCTGAAAGAAGAGCAGAGCGCGATTGTACAGTGAATAATGTAAACATTCTCGTTGTAGTTAGAGGGACGTATTGATGAGTGCTGACAAAAAGCATCGTTTTGGTCGTAACTGGATGAATGAGCATGTGAATGACAGTTATGTCAAAAAAGCTAAAAAAGCCGGTTATCGTGCCAGGTCTGCATTCAAGCTGGAGGAAATAGATAAAAGAGACAGACTTTTGCGTCCCGGGATGAATGTCGTTGATCTGGGTGCGGCACCCGGCAGCTGGTGTCAGTATGCCCGTACACGGCTTGGGAAAAAGGACCACCTGGTTGCGTTAGATTTACTGCCGATAGACCCAATAGATGGTGTTGTGCTTATACAGGGTGATTTTACAGAAGATAAGATTCGGTCACAGCTTCGCGAAATGATGGGTGGCAGGGGTATTGACCTTGTGTTATCTGATATGGCCCCCAATATAAGTGGTATAACCCTTTCTGATCAGGCCAGGTCTATCGGTCTGGCCGAGGGTGTGCTGGACTGGAGCTGCTCAGTGCTGGTGCGGGACGGCGGTCTGTTGATGAAGGTGTTTCAGGGCAGCGGCTTCGATCAGCTTCGACTGGAGTTATTAATAGCGTTTCGTTCGGTTGCGACACGAAAACCAGGCGCATCGCGTTCCCGCAGCTCGGAGGTTTTTTTGCTCGCTCGCGGTTTTAAGGGCTGATAAGTGGTTAGAGGTACCCTTAAATTTTTAGTTTTTTTATTGAATCACGGTATCCGGCAGGGCAGAATATACACATTGCCATTTCACTCATTTCATCATTGAGGCACTAGTTTGAACAATATCTCTAAAAATCTCGTCATGTGGCTAGTTATCGCCATTGTGCTAATGACTATTTTCAACAATTTTGCACCGCGTCAGCAGGCGCAGACGACGAAACTGGATTACTCCTCATTCGTAGCAGATGTGAGACAGGGCCAGATAAGCAAAGTAACCATATCTGGCCGAAATATTACCGGTACACGCCAGGATGGGTCATCTTTCAAGACTTATTCACCGGATGATCCGGATTTGATCAATGACTTGCTAAGAAATGGTGTTGTTGTTGATGCAAAAGAACCCGAGAAACCATCATTACTGATGAGTATTTTTATCAGCTGGTTTCCGTTGTTGCTGCTGATTGGTGTCTGGATATTCTTCATGCGGCAGATGCAGGGTGGAGGTGGTCGTGGTGCCATGAGTTTTGGTAAGAGCAAGGCGCGTTTGCTGAGCGAAGACAAGAACAAGGTAACCTTTGAGGATGTTGCAGGCGTTGAAGAGGCCAAGGAAGAGGTTGCTGAACTGGTAGAATTTCTGCGTGACCCGTCACGGTTTCAGAAGCTAGGTGGAAAAATTCCTCAGGGTGTGTTGATGACAGGGGCGCCTGGTACCGGTAAAACACTACTGGCCAGAGCGATTGCCGGTGAGGCCAAAGTGCCGTTCTTCACCATTTCAGGTTCTGATTTTGTAGAAATGTTTGTCGGTGTCGGTGCTTCACGTGTGCGTGATATGTTTGAACAGGGAAAGAAGCACGCACCCTGCATCATCTTTATCGATGAAATAGATGCGGTAGGTCGCCACCGTGGTGCCGGTCTTGGCGGTGGTCACGATGAACGTGAACAAACATTGAACCAGTTGCTGGTGGAAATGGATGGTTTTGAAGGTAATGAGGGCGTTATCGTTATTGCTGCCACCAACCGTCCTGACGTGCTTGATCCTGCGCTGCTCCGGCCCGGCCGTTTTGATCGCCAGGTTTATGTGCCTTTGCCGGATATCCGTGGTAGAGAACAAATACTTAAAGTCCACATGCGCAAGGTACCCATTGATGATGATGTAGACGCCGGTATTATTGCGCGCGGTACACCGGGTTTTTCTGGCGCTGATCTGGCTAACCTGATCAATGAGGCCGCCCTGTTTGCAGCCAGAGGCAATCTGCGAACCGTTAAAATGGAACAGTTTGAACTGGCCAAAGACAAGATTATTATGGGTGTTGAACGACGTTCCATTATCATGCCGGAAGAAGAACGGCGGAATACTGCCTACCATGAAGCCGGACATACAATTGTTGCCAAGGTGCTGCCTGGAACGGATCCCGTACACAAGGTGACTATCATCCCCCGCGGTAGGGCACTGGGCGTCACCATGCAGCTGCCATTAGAAGATCGATACAGCCACAGCCGTAGCTATCTGCTGTCAAATATCGCTGTGCTGATGGGTGGTCGTATCGGTGAAGAGATTTTTATGAAGCAGATGACCACCGGCGCATCGAATGATTTTGAACGGGCCACCGATGTGGCCAGAAATATGGTCGTACGCTGGGGCATGAGTGACCTGATGGGGACTCGCGTTTACGGCGAAAATGAAAGCGAAATCTTCCTCGGTAGAGATGTAACGACGCATAAGAATCTTAGTAATTCGACTGCTGAACTGGTCGATAAAGAGATCCGTCGTATTGTTGATGAGCAATATGCACGGGCTCGACAGATTATTGAAGAAAACAAGGATAAAATGGAAATTATGGCCAAAGCTTTGCTTGAATGGGAAACCCTTGATGCAGAGCAGATTGATGACATCATGGCTGGCAAGGATCCGCAGCCACCGGCTGAGGTTTCTGACAAAAAATCAGATAATGAATCAGGCAAAGATGATTCCTCCAGTGACAAGAGCGATAAAAAAGGCCCTGAACCAAAAATGGATGAACCGGCAGGCGAACACTAAATAAACAATGTTGACAAAAGCCGATGGCTCTCCGCTCCTGCAAACGGGGCGGGCAGCCATCATGGGCATACTCAATGCGACCCCCGATTCCTTTTCGGACGGGGGTCTTTTTCTTTCTGTTGATGAGGCCGTTGATCATGTGGCAAGAATGATTGATGAAGGTGCCGATATCATCGATATTGGGGGTGAATCAACGCGACCGGGTGCAACCCCAGTCAATGCTGATGAGGAAATGCAGCGTGTTATTCCGATCATAGAGGGACTGGTAGGGCGCTTTGATGTGACGATATCTATCGATACATCAAAGGCTCAGGTGATGGATGCAGCGGTGAATGCCGGTGCAGCCATGATCAACGATGTATGTGCTCTGACGGAGGAGGATACGCTCAGTGTTGCTGCAGAATTAAACGTGCCAGTTTGCTTGATGCATATGCAGGGGCAGCCATGGACCATGCAGGCTAACCCAGTTTATGGAGATGTAACTGCGACTATCAGGGATTATCTGTCTCGGCGTGTAGTTGCCTGTGTAGCAGCCGGGCTGGATATCAACAACCTGATACTCGATCCGGGATTTGGTTTTGGCAAGACACAGAAGCAAAATTTTACTCTGTTGAATGAGCTGCAACATGTCAGTAGCCATGGTCTGCCGATTATGGCAGGCCTGTCCCGTAAGAGTGTAATTGGTGAGACTCTGGGTTTAGCGGTTAAGGATAGAATATATGCCAGTATCGCACTGGCCTTGCTGGCAGTGCGAAATGGTGCCAATATTGTCAGGGTTCATGATGTGAAGGCGACAACCGATGCTATACGTATGGTGGAAGCAGTGGAAAAAGTGAGAAAGGAAAGTACATGAAATATTTTGGTACAGATGGAATTCGCGGGCGCATGGGAGAAGAGCCGATCACACCCTCTACAGTGATGAAATTAGGCTGGGCGCTGGGCAAGGTGCTCGGTAGCAATGGTGATAGCCATGGCAAAATAATCATTGGTAAAGATACTCGTGTTTCAGGTTATCTGCTTGAGTCTGCAATGGAAGCCGGTCTTATTTCTGCCGGTGTCGATGTCAGTTTATTAGGGCCGATGCCGACACCGGGTATTGCCTATCTGGCGCGCACAGCGCGCGCCCAGGCTGGGGTGGTCATCAGTGCTTCTCACAACCCTTATTATGACAACGGTATCAAATTCTTCTCTACTGCGGGGGAGAAACTGCCTGATGAGACAGAGCAGGCGATCGAGCAAATGATGCAGCAGCCCTTCAGGACTATTGACTCCCATGATCTGGGTAAGGCCACTCGATATCCCGATGCCGCTGGGCGTTATATTGAATATTGCAAGGCGACAATTGGCAATCAGGTAAGTCTTGAAGGGCTGAATATAGTACTGGATTGCGCAAATGGTGCCAGTTATCACATCGCACCTTGCGTGTTATCAGAACTGGGAGCTCGACTGCATGTGATTGGCGACGAGCCTGATGGTTTTAATATTAATGAAGGTTATGGTGCTACGGATACTGCAGCATTACAATCTGAAGTTGTGAAGCAAGGTGCAGACCTGGGTATTGCACTGGATGGTGACGGCGATCGCCTGATGATGGTTGATCATCGCGGTGAGATCATTAATGGCGACAAGCTGATTCTCATTATGGCACTGGCTCGGTCCCGGCGTGGAGAACTGCAGGGCGGTGTTGTCGGTACAGTGATGAGCAATCTTGGGATGGAACAGGCTTTGCGTGCAAATAAAATTGATTTTCTGAGGGCCGCCGTTGGTGACCGTTATGTACTGGAAATGATGAAGAAAAATGGCTGGCAATTAGGTGGTGAAGCCTCCGGCCATATAATTTGTCTGGATAAATCAACTACGGGCGATGGTATTGTTGCGGCGCTGGAAGTATTGCAAGTCATACATGATAGCGGCAATACACTGGCAGAACTTGCTGGAGAAATGGAAACTTGCCCGCAAACGATGATTAATGTAGAGATTTCGCGTGATTTCAATATGAATGATAATCACCTTATCAGGGATGCAGTCACTGAGGCAGAAACAGAACTTGGTGATCGCGGGCGCGTCGTACTCAGGCCCTCTGGGACAGAGCCGTTGATCAGGGTGATGATTGAAGGCATTGATGCTTCTCAGGTAAAAAGCCATTGCGAGTCACTGGCTGAAATCGTTCGCCAGGCATCGGCTGCAAATTAACTAATTCACATTGATTTTCAAGTGCTTCACGCGTACCATTGCGCCCCCATCATATACGGTAAAAATACAGGAGTATTGAATGCGTCGTCCCCTGGTTGCTGGAAACTGGAAGATGAACGGTGACTCAGAGAGTACCGTGAACCTGGTCAATGGTATTGCAAATGGTCGTGGTGATGTCACCAACGCAGAAGTGCTTATCTGTCCACCTTATATATTAATTCCGCGTGCAGCCGATGCTTTAAACGGGCGCGATGATATTTCCCTCGGTGGGCAGGATCTGGATATTAATGAAAGCGGCGCATTTACCGGCCAGATATCCGCATCTATGTTAGTAGATGCCGGGTGTAAGTATGTCCTGGTTGGCCACTCAGAACGTCGTGCCATCTATGGTGAAAGTGACCAGGATGTAGCGGCCAAGTTCAACACAGCGCAGAATGGTGGCCTAATCCCTGTGTTGTGTGTGGGGGAAACCCTGGCTGAAAGAGAAACCGGTGACACTGAAACGGTTGTCGCTCGCCAGCTGCAGGCAATAATTGAGACCGTTGGTATCGATAAGCTGGCTAATTCTGTCATCGCCTATGAGCCTGTTTGGGCAATTGGTACCGGCATGACAGCTACTCCTGAGCAGGCGCAGGAAGTGCACAAGTTTATCCGCAATATGCTTTCGGGCCTAAGTGCAGAGGTAGCAGAAAACATGCAGATCCTGTATGGCGGCAGTATGAATGCTGGTAATGCAGATGCACTAATCGGTATGCAGGATATCGATGGTGGTCTGATTGGCGGGGCATCTCTCCAGGCCGAAAGCTTCCTTGCTATTTGCAAGGCTGCAAACTAAGAAATCAACTGATCAATCGTCATGGTTAATATACTGATAGCAATTCACGTACTGGTTGCCGTAAGCATCGTCGTTTTAGTGTTGGTGCAACACGGCAAGGGTGCTGATGCAGGTGCCGCATTCGGCGGTGGAGGGGGTGCTTCTGGTTCTCTTTTTGGTAGTCAGGGTTCAGCAAATTTTCTCTCGCGCACCACCGCGGTGCTTGCGACTGTTTTCTTTTTGACCAGTTTGTCGCTTACCTATCTTTACAGCAAATCAGCAAAGCCTACCAGTGTAACAGACAGTGTTATTCAGAAGGTTGAAAAAAACTTACCGGAAAAGACAGAAACCATGCCGTCTTTACCTGCTGGGAATATTAATGGATCAACGAAGAGTAGTGTCCCTGCATTGCCTGCCACAGACGCGGGTTCATCGACTGTGGATATTCCAGTGGTCACTGAAGTACCTAATGTGACAGAGGTGCCAGAGGTACCAGGTAAAGTTAAGGGCAACGCTACTAATCCATGAATATTCATCTTCCATCCCAGATCGTCCATCTCTGCGTTAAGGATCTTCGCAATAGCCAGCTATTACGTACGATCCTTGCCTTGATATGAACAATCTGGAATGCAATCTGATCTATCCAGAATTAATAGAGGTGCCCTTAAGCCTGAAAAATGAATAGAATATTGCCGAAGTGGTGAAATTGGTAGACACGCCGTCTTGAGGGGGCGGTGACGCAAGTCATGCCGGTTCGAGTCCGGCCTTCGGCACCACAATTGATAGAAGTGCCCTTAAATCATTTCAGTCGCTCAACGGGCTGTTGTTTCTTTTCCTACGATAAATAATACTTGTGCAGGTTTTGCGGCACACATTGTAAGTTATTGAATTATAAGAATTAATTAGTCTTGCTCTGGCTTGACACACGGGGCAAGCCGTCCTAGACTGAGCGTTTCGCTTTTTTGCCGTACGATTTGGAGGGGGGGGGATATGCCGAGAGGCATAGTCAATATTATAAAATGACCATGCTTGAAAACTATATACCGGTTCTGGTGTTCATTGCTGTGGGCTTTATGATGGGTGCAATGTTTATCATGTTCGGCAAGATTTTCAGCAAGTTACTGAAAGTCGATCGTCCGAATCCTGCCAAGCTGTCACCTTTCGAATGCGGCTTCGATGAATTTGAAGACGCACGTATGAAATTTGACGTGCGTTATTATCTGGTAGCCATACTGTTTATTATTTTTGATCTTGAAATAGCCTTTCTTTTCCCCTGGGCAATCGTTCTGCAGGAAGAGTCTGTCGGCATGTTCGGTTTTGTTGCAATGATGATTTTTCTTGGCATACTGGTCATCGGCTTCATATATGAATGGACAAAAGGAGCGCTGGAATGGGAGTGAATGACAGCGTCGTTGAGAAAGGTGTTGTTGAACAGGGTTGGGCCATTACCACGGCGGACAGCCTGATTAACTGGGCTCGCACTGGATCGATGTGGCCGGTCACCTTCGGTCTTGCCTGTTGTGCTATTGAAATGATGCATGCGGGTGCTGCGCGCTATGACCTGGATCGATTTGGTATTATGTTTCGCCCCAGTCCCCGACAGTCAGATGTTATGATTGTCGCTGGTACCCTTACCAACAAGATGGCTGCCCCATTGCGTAAAGTCTACGATCAGATGGCTGAACCGCGCTGGGTTATCTCCATGGGCTCCTGTGCCAATGGCGGTGGCTACTACCATTATTCCTATTCTGTTGTGCGTGGTTGTGATCGCATCGTACCTGTTGATGTCTATGTACCAGGCTGCCCTCCGACAGCTGAAGCATTGTTATACGGCATACTGCAGTTACAGAAGAAGATTCGAACCAACACCATTGCTCGTACCTGACAGATGAACAGTATCGAAAGACTACAGGCGCTGCAATCGCGCATAGCAGAAGTTGCGGGTGACGCTATACAGGCTTCTGCAATAGATCTCGGTGAATTGACTGTCGATGTGTCTGAAGATTCACTGCATGACATCTGTAGGAAATTACTCATCGGCGAAAACTTCGCCTTTGATACCCTGATAGATGTTTGTGCTGTTGACTATCTTAAATATCGCCAGGAGGCCGGTGAAAAATGGGTTAAACCCAGATTTGCCGTGGTTTATCATTTACTTTCTACCTCTCGCAATCAGCGTCTGCGGCTTCGTGTTTTCGTTGAAGAATCCTCACCTGTGGTCGATTCGGTCATCGATATCTGGAAGTCAGCAGACTGGTATGAGCGTGAGGCTTTTGACCTCTTCGGAATTCTTTTCAAGGGGCATCCGGATCTGCGTCGAATTTTGACAGACTATGGATTCGTCGGGCATCCGTTCCGCAAAGATTTCCCGTTGTCGGGTCATGTCGAAATGCGCTATGACGAGGAAAAAAGCAGGGTGGTCTATCAGCCCGTTTCCATCGAACCTCGTATTCTTGTTCCCAGAGTAATCCGGGAGGAAGGTTACGGTGCCTGAAATACGCAATTACACAATGAACTTTGGCCCGCAGCATCCAGCGGCGCATGGCGTATTGCGCCTGGTGCTCGAGCTGGATGGTGAAGTAATAACGCGTGCCGACCCACACATCGGCCTGCTGCACCGTGCGACTGAAAAACTCGCTGAGACGAAGCCTTACAATCAAAGCATCGGCTATATGGACAGGCTCGATTATGTCTCCATGATGTCGAATGAGCATGCCTATGTGCTGGCGATTGAGAAAATGCTCAGTGTAGAAGTCCCTTTGCGCGCTCAGTATATCCGGGTCATGTTTGATGAAATTACACGCATTCTGAATCATCTGCTATGGCTGGGAACACATGGCCTGGATATTGGTGCAATGACCATGTTTCTCTATTGTTTTAGAGAACGCGAGGATCTGATGGATATCTACGAGGCGGTGTCCGGTGCGCGTTTACATGCGACCTATTATCGTCCTGGCGGTGTCTACCGGGACCTGCCGGATCGTATGTCGCAGTATGAACCGTCTAAATGGCATAACCAGAAGGCCGTCGACCGCATGAATGAGAACCGTCAGGGTTCTCTGCTTGACTTCATCTGGGATTTTACCGAACGCTTCCCTGCTCATGTTGATGAATACGAAGCCTTATTAACCGATAACCGCATCTGGAAGCAACGTACCGTTGATATTGGTGTCGTTTCACCCGAACGGGCAAGAAACCTTGGCTTTACAGGGCCCATGCTGCGTGGTTCAGGCGTTGAATGGGATCTGCGCAAAAAGCAGCCCTATGAAGTTTATGACCGGCTTGATTTTGATATTCCCGTTGGTACTAATGGTGACAACTATGACCGCTATCTGGTGCGCATGGAAGAGTTTCGCCAATCCAATCGTATCATTCGACAGTGTGTTGAATGGCTGCGAAATAATCACGGTGCGGTGATGGTGGAAGACCATAAAATTGTTCCACCAAAGCGTGAATCCATGAAGCACGACATGGAATCGCTGATTCATCATTTTAAATTGTTTACCGAGGGTTATTGCGTGCCGCAAGGCCAGGCCTATGCCGCTATCGAGCATCCTAAGGGTGAATTCGGCATCTATCTTGTTTCAGACGGCGCCAACAAACCCTATAGAGTCAAGATTCGTGCCCCGGGATTTGCACATCTCGCTGCAATGGATGAAATGTCCAATGGTCACATGCTGGCTGACGTAGTGGCTATTATTGGTACCCTGGACATTGTTTTCGGAGAAATTGATCGATGACTGCCATGACTTTATCTGCTGCAGCAATAAGCCAGATCGAAAAGGAACTTGAAAAGTACCCCGCTGATCGCAGACAGTCTGCTGTAATGGCAGCTTTACGTATCGTTCAGGAAGAGTTTCGCTGGGTCAGCAAAGATATTATGCAGGAAATCGCTGACTTGCTTGGTATACCGGCCATCCATGTCTATGAAATAGCGACCTTTTATTCAATGTATGAACACGGGGATGTCGGCGTACACAAGATATGTGTCTGTACCAATATTTCCTGCAAGTTACGCGGTTCTAAAGAAATACTTGACTACCTGAAGGAAAAAACAGGTATCGGACCGGGTGAAACGACAGCGGACGGGCGTATTTGCATTAAGGAAGTGGAATGTCTGGGGGCCTGCGGCGGGGCACCAATGATGCAGGTTAATAAGGAATACCACGAAAATCTGACACCCGACAGTATCGACAGCATACTGGAGGGACTGGATTGACATGATTGACGAAAGCAAACTGAATCTTGTCTGTTTCCGTACCCTTGCCAGGGATGAGCCATGGAGCATGAAATCCTATCTCGATGTAGGTGGTTATTCAGCGCTGAAAAAGATTTTAAAAGAAAAAACGCCGGCTGATGAGATTATAGAAGAGGTCAAAGCATCCGGTCTGCGTGGCCGTGGCGGTGCCGGCTTTCCGACCGGTCTTAAGTGGAGTTTTATGCCCCGCACAGCTCCGGGACAGAAATATATCATCTGCAATTCAGATGAGGGCGAGCCGGGTACCTTCAAGGACCGCGATATCCTGCGTTATAACCCACATCAGTTGATCGAGGGCATAATTATTGCGGGCTATAGTATCGGGGCATCCGTAGGATACAACTACATACGTGGTGAATTCTGGGAACCGTATGAACGTTTCAAAGCTGCTTTGGCAGAAGCGAGAGAAGCCGGGCTGCTCGGTGCTGATATCCAAAGTTCCGGTTTTGATTTTGAGTTACATGTTCATCTTGGTGCAGGGGCCTATATCTGTGGTGAAGAAACGGCATTACTGGAATCAATAGAAGGGAAAAAGGGTCAGCCGCGGTTTAAGCCGCCATTTCCTGCTGGTTATGGCCTCTATGGCAAACCGACAACGATTAACAATACAGAAACCCTGGCATCTATACCGGTGATTCTGGAAAAGGGTGGCAGCTGGTTTGCCGACCTGGGCAAACCCAATAACGGTGGCACAAAGCTTTTTTCAGTCTCCGGTCATGTCAATAAACCGGGCAACTATGAAGTGCCGATGGGTACCTCGTTCAAGGACCTGCTGGCGTTAGCCGGTGGCGTACGCGATGGCAGAACACTGAAGGCCGTTATTCCGGGTGGCTCGTCAGTCCCGGTGCTACCGGGGGATGTCATGATGGAACTGGATATGGATTATGATTCGATTGCCGGTGCCGGATCCATGCTGGGAGCAGGTTCGGTGATCGTGATGGACGATACGACGGATATGGTCGACGTGCTGGAACGTCTTTCCTGCTTCTACTATGAGGAATCCTGTGGTCAGTGTACTCCGTGCAGGGAAGGGACGGGCTGGCTATATCGGGTGATACACCGTATCAATTCTGGTGCAGGAAAAAGTGAGGATCTTGATCTGCTGACTGACATGGCCAGTAACATACAGGGCCGCACTATCTGTGCATTAGGAGATGCGGCGGCGATGCCGGTAGTAAGTTTTATCACGCGATTCAGAGGTGAATTTGAAGCAAAAATTGATATTAATATTAATCGCAAAGCAACTGCCTGAAGAATACTGACACATAGACTAAACATGGCAACAATAGAAATTAACGGACAAAAGATCGAAGCAGAAGCGGGATCGATGTTGATCAGGGCAGCTGATGCAGCGGGTATCTATATCCCGCGTTTCTGCTATCACGATAAGTTGTCCATTGCCGCGAATTGCCGCATGTGTCTGGTCGAGGTAGAAAATTCACCGAAGCCGCTGCCCGCCTGTGCCACACCCATTACAGACGGGATGAAGGTAGAAACGCGGTCTGAACAGGCGCGTGCCGCACAGAAAGGCACCATGGAATTCCTGCTCATCAATCACCCGCTGGATTGCCCGATTTGTGATCAGGGTGGTGAATGTGAGCTACAGGATTTATCTGTTGGCTATGGCAAAGACATTTCGCGCTTTTCTGAAGGCAAACGTGTTGTACTGGATAAGAATTTAGGCTCGCTAATTTCCACAGACATGACACGCTGTATTCACTGTACCCGTTGTGTACGTTTTGGCCAGGAGATAGCGGGCATTATGGAACTGGGCATGGTAAACCGCGGCGAGCACAGCGAGATTATGACCTTTATGGAACAGGCCGTCTGTTCTGAGATGTCAGGTAATGTCATTGATCTGTGCCCGGTCGGTGCGCTGACCTCTAAACCGTTCCGTTTCAGGGCGCGTAGCTGGGAAATGCAGAACCACCATGGCGTAGCTGTTCACGACACCGTCGGGTCAAACACCATAGTCCAGACTCTACGTGGTGAAGTATTACGTGTGTTACCACGCGAGAATCAGGATATAAACGAGGAATGGTTATCAGATCGTGACCGTTTCAGTTACACCGCGAATAACTCAGAGCAGCGTTTGACTACGCCTATGCTGAAGATCGATGGCGAATGGAAGAAAGTGGACTGGCACACAGCACTGGACAATGTCTCCAGTAAGCTGAAGAAGATTGTTGATGAATATGGTGCAGAAAGCATTGGCGCACTGGCTTCGCCAACCTCCACGCTGGAAGAATTCTCCCTGCTGGCAAAACTGATGCGGGGACTGGGTAGCCAGAACATGGACTACCGTCTGCGTCAGCAGGATTTCAGGGCTGATGGTGCAATGTCTGCCCCCTTACTGGGCGACAGCATAGTAAGTCTGGAGCAGGCCAAAACTGTATTGCTGATAGGCAGCAATATCCGTAAGGAGCAGCCGATACTGGCAACGCGTCTACGCAAGGCGGCAAAAAACGGTACCAACATCAATGCCATCAACAGCACTAAATTCGATTTTGCCTTGCCGTTACAGACCAATATTGCTGTTTCACCTGCGATGCTGGTGGCCACACTAGCTAGACTTGTAGTGATCATCTCACTGAAAAAGCAGGTGTCTATTAATGATGTGGTGGAAGAAATTGCTGAATCATGCGACGCAAATAAAGAGCTAGATGGACTGGCAGACAGCCTGATTGAAGCAGGTAGCGACGGGCAAATTATTATTGGCTCGATGGCGCAAATGGATGCCAATTATTCTCTGCTGGTTGCGCTTGCTACGATTATTGGGAATATTACCGATGCCAAATCCGGAAGACTGGAAGAGGGCAACGCAGCAGCGGCCTGGCAGGCATCATTCCTGCCATTTTCTGATAAGGAAATAGCCGGTAAGAACACCACAGAGATGCTGAACCCAGCTTTGAAGGCCTGTTTGTTATTTAATATTGAACCATCGCTGGATTGTATCGCTGGCAATAAGGCGGTGGATGCGTTACATGAGACAGGCATGGTCATCCATGTCGGTTGTTATCGCAGTGAGGAAATTGAAGAGCTTGCGCATGTCATGCTGCCATTAGCTTCTGTTACTGAGAGCGATGGAACACACGTCAATTGTGAAGGCAATATGCAAAGCTGGAAGGCGGTGGTTCACCCACAGGGCGATGCGAAACCCGGTTGGAAAGTGCTGCGTGTGCTGGCGAATTATCTTGAGCTGGATGGCTTTGATTATACTGCAAGCGAAACGATTCGAGACGAAAGCAGCAGTCTCATCAGTGCAGCAACAAGAACAGCTAGTATGGAGCTATATGCACCTGTGCTTGTTGAACAAAATATGTTGGCGTGTATCTCTCATCTTTCTTTATATCGTGTTGATACCGTTACACGTCGCTCACAGCCGTTGCAACAGACGCTGGATAATCCACCTGCAGCAGCGGGTATGCACCCGGACACACTGGCATCTATGGGGATAGATGACGGCATCACGGTAGAACTGGCAAATGGAGATGAAAAAATTGACATCAGCGTGTATGCCAGTACATCAATACCATTGAACTGCGTCTTGTTGCCAACTGCAATGCGGGAGACCGCCGCATTGGGCAGTGCAAACTGGTTAGAGGTGAAGTCCCATGCCTGAATGGATACTTTATTTACTTGATTTTCTGCCGGACTGGGACTGGTTGCATGTTCTGCTTATCGCTCTCATTAAGGTGGTGGCGATCCTCATACCATTGGTTGTGGCGGTTGCCTATTTGCCCTATGCGGAGCGCAAGATCGTCGGCTATATGCAGATCCGTATCGGACCCAATCGGGTAGGTCCCAGGGGATGGCTGCAACCGATAGCAGATGCACTGAAGCTGATTCTAAAAGAGATCATCGTTCCGACTAAATCGAATAGATATCTGTTTATACTGGCACCGATACTGACAATTGGGCCGGCCATTGCTGCCTGGTCAGTGATTCCGTTTACCGATACATTGGTACTGGCTAATATCAATGCGGGTCTGCTGTTTGTTCTTGCTATGAGCTCCATCGGCATCTACGGCATCATCATTGCTGGTTGGGCATCCAATTCAAAATATGCCTTTCTCAGCGCCATGCGTGCCTCTGCCCAGATTGTCTCCTATGAACTGGCGATGGGCTTTGCACTGGTAACGGTACTGATGGCAGCAGGCAGCCTGAACCTGCGTGAAATCGTTCTGGCGCAGAGCGGGGGCTTAACCAACTGGTATCTGTGGCCGTTATTTCCGATGTTCATGGTGTACTTTATCTCTGGTGTTGCCGAAACCAACCGTTTACCTTTTGATGTGGCTGAAGGTGAATCAGAAATTGTTGCGGGCTTCCATGTTGAATACTCCGGCATGACCTTTGCTGTTTTTTTCCTGGCAGAATACGCCAATATGATATTGATATCAGCGCTTGCATCATTGTTGTTTCTCGGTGGCTGGATGTCACCGTTTGGCGCGGTTTCAGATGTTTTTTTACTGGGTGACGGTATTCAGTGGCTGTTGCTGAAAACCAGTTTTCTGTTGTTCTTCTTCCTCTGGTTCCGGGCGACATTCCCGCGTTATCGCTATGACCAGATTATGCGCCTGGGCTGGAAAGTCTTTCTTCCACTGACAATCTTCTGGATTGTTTTTATGGGTGTCATGATGTTTCTTACGCCATGGGGTTACCTGTTTCACTAGGGGGGCATGGAATGATAAAAAAAGTAATTTATGCCATTAAGAGTCTATTCCTGATCGAGTTGATGAAGGGTTTGTCAGTAACGGGCAAACACCTGTTCAAAAGAAAGATCACGGTACAGTATCCTGAAGAAAAGACACCGATGTCTTTCCGTTTTCGAGGTTTGCATGCACTGCGCCGCTATCCGAATGGAGAAGAACGCTGTATTGCCTGTAAATTGTGTGAGGCAGTATGTCCGGCCCTGGCAATAAAGATAGATTCTGAAGTAAGAGAAGACGGTTCGCGGCGCACCAGCCGATACGATATAGATTTAACCAAGTGCATATTCTGCGGTTTCTGTGAAGAGGCCTGCCCTGTAGATGCTATCGTCGAAACGCGTGTGTTTGAATATTTCGGCGAAAAAGCAGGTGATCTTTATTACACCAAGGACATGTTGCTGGCTGTTGGAGAACGCATGGAAGCAAGTATTGCAAGCGACAGGAAACAGGATGCCGTTTACCGGTAGCCTCGGTAGCTGTATGAAGGTATATAAAAACCTATGACATTTGAACAACTGGTATTTTACTTTCTAGCATCGGTAGCAGTGATATCTGCTGGCCTGGTGATTACCGTACGTAACCCGGTACGGGCAGCCTTGTTCCTGATTCTGACATTTTTTACAGTAGCAGTGATCTGGTTATTGCTGGAAGCAGAATTTCTGGCCATTGTGCTGGTGCTGGTATATGTCGGTGCAGTAATGGTGTTGTTCCTGTTTGTGGTGATGATGCTGGATATTGATACTGATCAGTTACGAGAAGGTTTTGCTAAATACCTGCCCATCGGTGCGACAGTGGCAGTCATCATACTGCTGCAACTGGTCATTGTTTTCAGTTCCGGCCCTTTTGATATAGAACAGATGCCGGCTCCAGCCGCAGCGGCTGTTGACTACAGCAACACACACCAGCTGGGTCTGTTGCTCTACACATACTATGTTTACCCATTTGAACTGGCGGCAGTTTTACTGTTGTTGGCAATGGTTGCAGCTATTGCTTTGAGCCTGAGAGGGCGCATGTCTGCAAAACGGCAGAGACCAGATGCCCAGGTACGTGTGCGTAAAGAAGACCGTTTACGCGTAGTGAAAATGAATGCTGAGAAGCAGGACTGACCTGGGTTTACTAACATGGGTTTACTGACAAAGGATAAATGACCAGGACTTTATAATGATTGCTTTATCAGACTATTTGATTCTAGGCGCCATACTGTTCTCGATAAGTGTGGCTGGGATCTATCTGAACAGGAAAAATGTCATCATCCTGCTGATGTCGATCGAGTTGATGCTGCTCTCAGTCAATCTTAACTTTATTGCCTTCTCACATTATCTGAATGATCTGGCAGGACAGGTATTTGTGTTCTTTATACTTACCGTTGCCGCCGCAGAATCCGCAATCGGTCTGGCCATAATCATTGTTCTGTTTCGGCGCAGGCATACCATTAATATCGAAGATCTGGACAGTTTAAAAGGATAGCATGATGGATAACATGAAACTCCTTTATCTAGCTATTCCATTAGTCTGTTTGTTCGCTGCACTGATAGCGGGAGTCTTCGGTCGACAGATTGGTCGTGTTGGTGCACACAGTATCACCATAGCAGCGGTAGCAACAGCCTTTGTACTTTCACTCTATGTGTCTTTCGATGTGCTGGCAGGAAACACATTCAACGGTACCATTTATGTCTGGGGCGTCAGTGACAACTTCCCTTTTGAAATCGGTTTTCTGATTGATAGCCTGACCGTCACCATGATGGTGATAGTGACTTTTATTTCACTGATGGTGCATATCTACACCATTGGTTATATGCGCGATGATCCAGGTTATCAGCGTTTCTTTAGCTATATTTCCCTTTTCACCTTCGCCATGCTGATGCTGGTGATGTCGAATAACTTCCTGCAGTTGTTCTTCGGCTGGGAACTGGTCGGACTGGTTTCCTATCTATTGATTGGTTTCTGGTATACCAGAGAGTCGGCGATTTATGCGAACATGAAGGCGTTTCTGGTCAACCGCGTCGGTGACCTTGGCTTCCTGATTGGTATCGCTGCCATTTATGCCACATTCGGTACGCTGGACTACAATGCTGTTTTTGCCTCAGTGCCGGATGTTCTCGGTCAGACTATTGAAATACTGCCGGGCAGTGAATGGAGCATCATTACCTTTATCAGCATCCTGTTGTTCATTGGGGCCATGGGGAAATCAGCACAGGTTCCATTACATGTCTGGCTACCTGATTCAATGGAAGGCCCGACACCTATCTCTGCATTGATCCACGCGGCAACCATGGTGACCGCTGGTATTTTCATGGTGGCACGTACCTCACCCATATTTGAATTTTCAGACACTGCATTAAGCGTGGTGATGATCATCGGTGCGATCACAGCATTTTTTATGGCCTTGCTTGGTCTGGTGCAAAACGATATCAAGCGTGTCATTGCCTACTCAACATTGTCACAGTTGGGTTACATGACCGTAGGCCTGGGGGCATCAGGCTATGCGGCATCAATTTTCCACCTGGGTAACCATGCATTTTTCAAGGCGCTACTTTTCCTCGCTGCAGGCTCTGTCATAATCGCTATGCACCACGAGCAGGATATGCGCAAAATGGGAGGGCTTAGAAAGTTCCTGCCCTGGACCTATATCACGGCATTGATTGGCTCACTGGCATTGGCCGGTATTCCACCTTTTGCCGGATTCTTTTCCAAGGATCTGATCATTGAAAGCGTGCATCATTCAGAGTTGTTCGGTTCCGGTATCGCCTATGTATCCGTGCTGTCCAGTGTGGTACTGACCGCATTTTATTCCTTCCGCCTGATGTTTATGACCTTCCATGGCCGGCCGCGCATGGATAATCATACACTGCAGCACCTGAAAGAATCACCGATGGTCGTCGTGCTGCCCTTATTGCTGTTAGCGATCCCTTCTATGATCGCAGGTGCTTTATTTATTAATCCTATGGCTTTTGGTGATTACTTCTCCGGTGCAATTTTTGTCCTGCCGCAACATGATGTAATCGGTGCGATCGCAGAAGACTATGCGGGTGAATCAAGCCTGGCGGTTGTGTTCAGCTTTATGTTTCACGGCATTCTGCAACCGCCATTCTGGCTGGCTATCAGCGGTATATTTCTCGCATGGCTATTTTATGTTCGACTACCGGAATTGCCGGGCAAGGTGGTTGCATCGGTCAAACCGCTGTATAGCCTGTTGATGAACAAATATTATTTTGACGATTTTAACCAGAAATACCTTGCAAACGGCACCCTCGGCATGGGTCGTCTATTGTCGAAATTCGGCGATAGGATATTTATTGATGGCTGGCTTGTGAACGGTACAGCAAAAGTCGTTGGCTTTTTATCGAAAAAATTAAGGCCACTGCAGTCCGGCCTGGTCAATCATTATGCTTTTGCCATGATTCTCGGTCTGTTGGTGCTAATGACCTGGTTCATACGAATAAACTAACGAGATCACCCTTACATGTTTGAAGTAAATCAATTAAGCCTTGCAATCTGGTTGCCGATAATCGGTGGCATAGCTGTGCTGGCGACAGGTAATGATCAGCGCGCAGGCTTGGCAAGGATAATGGCTTTACTGGTCAGTATTGCTGCATTCCTGACAACATTGCCGTTGTATATCGGCTTTGATATATCTACAGGTGACATGCAGTTCATTGAGCATCTTCGATGGATACCGGCACTGAATATAAACTATTCTCTGGGAATAGATGGTATCGCTTTGTTACTGATCATGTTAACGGCCTTTCTTACCATTATTGTAGTGATATCTGCCTGGCAGGTGATTCAGGAGAAGGTGGCACAATACATGGCGGCCTTCCTGATTATGGAAGGGCTAATGATAGGTGTCTTTTCAGCCACTGATGCCATTTTATTCTATGTCTTCTGGGAAGCCATGTTGATACCCATGTTCCTGATAATTGGTATATGGGGTGGGCCGAACAGGATTTATGCCACGATAAAGTTCTTCCTCTATACATTGCTTGGTTCATTATTGATGCTGGTGGCGCTGGTCTATCTATATATAAAAAGCGGCAACAGTTTTGCACTTGCCGATATGTATGCTGTGAAACTCAGCTTAACTGAGCAAATATGGCTGTTTATAGCATTCTTCAGTGCCTTTGCTGTCAAAATACCAATGTTCCCGGTACATACCTGGTTGCCTGATGCGCATGTTGAGGCCCCTGCAGGCGGTTCTGTAGTGCTGGCGGCAATTATGTTGAAGATGGGTGCCTACGGCTTTATCCGATTCAATTTACCGATCACTCCAGATGCCAGTCACAGTTTATCTTTTGTCATTATTGTTCTGTCACTAATCGCGATTGTCTATATCTCCATGGTTGCACTGGCGCAGACAGACATGAAGAGATTGATTGCCTACTCATCGATCGCACACATGGGTTTTGTCACGCTGGGTTTGTTTGTGTTTAACAAGATGGCTTTGGAAGGTGCAATCATCCAGATGATATCGCACGGTTTAATCTCAGGCGCGATGTTCCTTTGTGTCGGTGTGCTCTATGACCGCATGCATACACGTAACATGAGTGACTATGGTGGTGTGGCGAATACCATGCCTAAATTTGCGGCATTTATGATGTTCTTTGCGATGGCCAATGTCGGACTGCCGGGGACTTCGGGTTTTGTCGGAGAATTCCTGGTAATACTAGGTGTCTTCCAGGTTAACGCATGGTACGCAATCATCGCCGGCACGACTTTGATTCTGGGGGCAGCCTACACCCTGTGGATGTATAAAAAGGCTATTTATGGTGCCGTAAACAATGACATGGTTAAGGCGTTAAAGGATATCAACAGTAGAGAAGGTTTATTCCTGCTGCTACTTACTCTTAGTGTACTCGTCATAGGACTATGGCCGGCGCCATTCCTGGAAATCATTCATGCCTCTGTCGACAGGCTACTTACGCTTTCGGCAGTAACCAAACTGTAACGGTTAGTCTATGAACAATATATTTGCAGACATCCAGCTTGCTACTCCTGAAATTTTCGTATTTTCTATGGCCTGTATAATCCTGCTGGCCGATAGATTTACCCATGAACGGATGCCAAAGGCGAGCTTCCTGCTTACTCAACTTACCCTGCTCGTGGGTTTATATCTGGTGACGACCACCGTCCCGGAAGGGGGGTCGGTAAAGGCATTCAATGATATGTTTATCCTTGACGGCATGGCGACTCTGAGCAAACAGGTCATTCTTTCCCTGACATTCGTCGTACTCATTTACTCATATTCGTATATTACTGAACGCAAGATGTATCGCGGAGAGTATTTTGTACTGATTCTGAATGCTGTACTCGGTATGATGGTATTGACCTCAGCCAGCCATTTCTTAACCATCTATATTGGCCTTGAGTTGTTATCATTATCGCTCTATACGCTTGTTGCCATGAATCGTGATTCTGATCTGGCAACTGAAGCGGCAATGAAATATTTTGTCCTCGGCGCTCTGGCCTCGGGCATGTTGCTCTATGGTATGTCGATGATCTATGGTGCAACAGGCAGCCTCGACATAGAAACCATCAGAGGCGCCATACAGGGAATGGAGTCAGATGATGCAATGCTGATTCTTGGGCTGGTTTTCATTATAGTGGGAGTTGGCTTCAAACTTGGCGCCGTACCATTCCACATGTGGGTGCCCGATATCTACCAGGGTGCGCCGACTTCGGTTGTTCTGTTCCTGGGCACCGCTCCCAAGGTTGCTGCATTTGCCTTTATTATGCGTCTGTTAGTGGATGGTTTTCAGGGGCTTGCCGTCAGCTGGTCTGATATGTTGACTATCATCGCCGTACTCTCCATGGCGACGGGTAATTTACTGGCGATAGTTCAGACCAATCTAAAACGCATGCTGGCTTATTCAACCATCTCTCACATGGGCTATTTCCTGCTGGGAATACTGAGTGCCACTCCAAATGGATACAGTGCATCTCTTTTCTACGTCATTGTTTATTCATTCACCAGTCTGGCGGCATTTGGTCTTATTATTATGATGTCACGAGCAGGTTTTGAAGCAGAAGAAATTAGCGATTATAAGGGACTGAATAAACGACACCCATGGTTTGCGGCTCTGGTCGCCCTGGTTATGTTCTCCATGGCTGGAATACCACCGACTGTTGGATTTTTCGCCAAGTTATCCGTTATTCAGGCCCTGATAGATGTAGAAATGTACTGGCTTGCTGTCGTTGCGGTACTGTTTGCTGTTATCGGTGCCTATTATTACCTGAGAATCGTCAAAACCGTGTATTTTGACAAGCCAGAAACAAATGAGCCAATATCAGCCAGGCTTGGAATGCAATTTGTGCTAAGTGTGAATGTGCTCGCACTAATACTTATTCTGCCATGGATCGGTATAATAATGGATGCTGTCAGTAACGCAATCAGTGCCATGGGATAATTGAATCATAAAGGTACTCTAACGATGTACAATAGAGGTTTATATTTAGAGTGGTTACGAATATCATAAATAAAGCAAAATATGTATTAGCTATTTCTGTACTATTGTTAGCTATTAGCGGCTGCTCCAGTTATGGTGCTGCGAAGATACAATCCATACCTTCAGGTGCTGAGGTCGTGAATCTTGAAGATGATTCACTGTTAGGTACTACCCCGGTGATGATTCACTGGAAAAATGACCGCGAAGAATCCAGGCTCATCACGGTACGTTTTCAGAAAGTCGGGTATAACAATAAAGTGACTGCATTTTGGGTAAATATGCGCCATGGTTCTCGAGCAGAGGCAGAAAAAGAGGCACAGCCAGTTAAGGTTGAGTTGAAGCCAAAAAAATAGGGTAGTGTAATATGAAACCAACACTAATTTTCTCATTACTTACTCTTCTGCTGCTTTCATCTGCCTGTAGTAGCACGCCTAAAGTAATACCACTGAAGGTTTACTCCGAGCCTGCGGGTGCTTATGTAATATATCGCGTAAGCAGTACTTCTGGTGATGTACCCTGGGTGTATCTCGGAACCACTCCGCTGGAGTCCACTCTACAGGTTGATAGTGATATGGCAAAAAATACCAGTAAACTCAGTGTCCGTGTTATGAAAGAAGGGTATTTTGATAGCAAGAAGGAATGGGATGCTGAAAAGCTCAAAAAAGAATCTAAACAGAGAAAAATGCTGTTTTGGAATCCTAGCCTGGTTGAACATCAGGCGAGGTAGCTTTTTGTGTTGGCGCACGGCTGGGTTGTTTATTTTTTTTCGTTTTATATTTTTTTATTCTTTTTCTTGAATTTTCATGAGTTTTTTCGCCCTTCATGGGCGAGTTCATTTCTTTTGTACGGACAAAAGAAACAGAACCAAAGAAAAACCGCCCCATAGGTTGGCCTTCGGCTGCTCTGCGCGCTTCAGTCTGAACCGGGCACGGTGAACTCGCTTCGCTCAAACATGCACCGTGCTATTCCGGCCCAGACTTCCAGTGCTCGACAACCCAAAAGGGGTTTATGGGTCAAACCCAAAAGAAAGGATCAAACCCTGTAGCGCCGTTTCGGCGCGATTCTTTGCTAAAACAATCGCGCCGAAACGGCGCTTACAAGGTTGCCTTTGATGTTGAAGTGGATGTTGACCTTTAAATCCCGTTCAGGCTTGCCGAGCACAGGATGAGCTGGGGTTTCGGGGTGTGCCTGTCTGAGGGCGTAGCCCGAGTTCACACCCCGCCAGCTCATCCGAGCATCGCAGGGAACCCATAATGGTTTTTATTATGGGCAAGCATGCGGGTGCTCTTTCTTTTGGTTACTTTTCTTTGAGCAAGCAAAGTAAAAGTAACTCGCCCATAAAGGGCGAAAAAACACGGATAAATACAAGAAATAGAATAAAAATAGATTCCACATTAAAATGATAAGATCCCCAGCCGTGCACCAGCATAATAAATAAATCCCTTCGGATGTTGAAAAATAATCCTGTCATGAGTATGATGCCCTCCGTCTGATGCGGGGTGGAGCAGTCTGGCAGCTCGTCGGGCTCATAACCCGAAGGTCGCAGGTTCAAATCCTGCCCCCGCTACCAAGTTTTATCGAGTTTGTGACTGGGAGTACTGCTTAGGGACTTCGGGTTATGGGCCCGACATGTAGTCGGTCTCATGGTTTATTACCCATGGGAAGGTCGCAGGTTCAAATCCTGCCCCCGCTACCAAGTATTTATAAAAATAAGGCCCCGCAATGCGGGGTCTTGTTTTTTCGGGCTCAGATTGCCATATGCCAGATATGTATGGAGCTGATTGTGGTTGAGAAGGAATGGACAGGCTGGAAAAGAAATTAAACGATATGTTTGAGCCGGTTGTTGAATCAATGGCTTATGAACTTGTTGGCGTTGAGCTGACGAGTAGTGGTAATGGTACGGTTCTGCGTATATATATTGATGCAGAAAAGGGGATAACAGTAGAGGATTGTCAGGCGGTCAGCTATCAGATCAGTGGCATACTTGATGTTGAAGACCCCTTGCAAAATCGTTACACACTGGAGGTTTCATCACCAGGCCTGAACAGGCCGTTGATTAAACCTGAACATTTTAAGCAGTTTACAGGTGAATTAGTAAAAATACGCAGTACTGAAGCTGTTCTTGGAAGAAAAAACTTCAAGGGTGTACTTGAATCATTTGATGGAAAAAACCTGTTTGTTGCGGTCGACAATGAAGAATATAAAATACCTCTTGATATAGTCGAAAAAGCAAATCTGGTACCTGTATTGGATAGTTAGCGAGGCTTGTTATGCAAAATGAAATTCTCATGATGGCTGATGCCGTCTCACGCGAGAAAGGACTTGAAAAAGAAGTCATATTTCAGGCAATTGAGGCGGCACTGGCAGCGGCGACGTGTAAGCTCAATCCACTGGATATCGATGCCAGGGTAGAGATCGACAGAAATACGGGCGCATATCAAAGCTTTCGTATATGGGAGATTATTGATGATGAATCGCTTGAAGATGGGCAGGGTCTTGAGTATCCCGACAAACAGCTGTTGCTTAGTTCAACTAAAGAAGACTACCCTGAATTAGTCGCCGGTGATGTAATAGAAGAAAGCATCGAACCAATGGTATTTGGTAGAATTGCCGCCCAGGCAGCCAAGCAGGTAATTATGCAGAAAGTTCGCGAGGCTGAACGCGAACAAATCGTCAGAGATTTTGAAGGTCGTCAGGGGGAGATGGTCACCGGTATTGTAAAAGGCATGGAACGCGGTGATGCTATCGTCGAAATTAATGGCACGGAAGCACTGTTACCCAAGCGGAATATGATTCCGAGAGAAGGACTGCGCAAAGGTGATCGAATAAGGGCGATTCTGGAAGAAGTTCGTTATGCAAACCGGGGGCCGCAGCTTTTACTTAGCCGGATTACCCCGGAATTACTGATTAAACTATTTGAGCTTGAGGTGCCGGAAGTCGGTGAGGGCCTGATTAAGATTCACGGTGCAGCCAGAGATCCGGGTTCACGTGCAAAGATAGCAGTGCAATCCATGGATGGCCGAATTGATCCTGTTGGGGCCTGTGTAGGCATGCGTGGATCGCGTGTACAAAGTGTATCGAATGAGATTGCTGGAGAGCGTGTTGACATTATTAAATGGTCGCCAGAAACCCCTGAATTTGTCATAAATTCACTGGCACCGGCAGAAATCCTGTCCATCATGATTGATGAAGAAAATCATGCCATAGATGTTATTGTTGATGAGACCCAGCTTGCCCAGGCGATTGGGCGTAGTGGTCAGAATGTTCAGCTGGCTTCAAAGCTTACCGGCTGGGTGCTCAACGTCATGTCAGAAAGCGGTGCAGAAGAAAAAGGTCAGGGCGAAGCACAAAAATTAATCGAGATGTTCTCCGCTCAGCTTGATGTGGATGAGGATGTCGCGATGATACTGGTACAGGAAGGTTTTACCTCTGTAATGGAAGTCGCTTATGTCCCCCGCCAGGAAATGGAGGCGATTGAAGAATTTGACGATACTTTGATTGACGAGTTGCGTAACCGTGCGGCGGATGCATTACTTACTTCAGCTATTGCTGAAGAAGAGGCTTTGCAAAATGCCAAACCGGATGCCGATCTGCTGGCGTTGGATGGGATGGATGAACATACAGCTAAAGTACTGGCAAACAGCGGTGTAATATCGCAGGAAGGACTGGCAGAGCTTGCCGTTGATGAATTGCTCGATATCCAGGAGATGGATGAAGAACGTGCCAAGCAGTTGATCATGACTGCAAGAGCCCCCTGGTTTGAGTAAAGCAGGTAAAGTATTACAGGACTAATAGAGTAGAATGAGCCGAGTTTTCGCAAATACCCTTGATGAGGGTAGAGAGATGAGTTATGTCAGAGACCAATATTAAGAGTTTTGCACAGAAAATCGGTGTCGAGCCGGAGCATCTGTTGAAGCAGTTGACTGCAGCAGGCGTCAAGGGCAAAAAAGTTGGTGATGATCTGACTAATGACGAGAAAATACTCCTGCTCAAGCACCTGAGCGGTGATGTTGATGCTGAATTACCAAAATCACGTAATAAGATTACGCTTAGTCGAAGAACATCCAGTGAAATTCGACAGACATCGCGTACGGGTAGCGCACATGCAGTACAGGTAGTTGTACGCAAGAAGCGCACATTCCTTAACAAGGGTGTAATTGACGAGGTTCAGGCTAAAGAAGAAGAAAAGCTCAGGCTGGAGAGAGAAGCAGAAGAAAGAAAACAGGCTGAGATCAATGCAACTAAAGAAGCTGAAATTCTAGCTAAAAAATCTGCAGAGGAAGAGGCTGCCAGGGCCAGGGCAGAAGCTGAGGCAGAAGTATCACGAAAGACTGAAGCTAAAAAAGCGGCGAAGGAAAAAGCCATAAAAGCGGCCAATGTTGACAGCACTGAAGAAACTAAAAAGAGTGCCGGTCCTCGACCGGGTAAACAGGCCCCAGCCAAAAAAGATAAGTCTGCCCGTCACAAGGATCATGGTGGCTTTGGTAAGGGACGAGAGCAACTTCATGTTGCTCCCGGTAAAGGTAAACGACGCAAGCCCAGGCGCCGTGGCAATCAGAAAGTCCAAACGAGCATCTCGGATCAGCACGTATTTGAAAAGCCAACAGAGCCCGTGATCTACGAGGTAGAGATACCTGAAACTATCACCGTTGCAGATCTCGCGGCAGCTATGTCTGTTAAAGCAGGCGAAGTGATTAAAGTTCTGATGGGTATGGGCATGATGGTTACCATTAACCAGATACTCGATAGCGATACGGCCACCCTGCTTGTTGAAGAAATGGGGCATATTGCAAAAGAGGCAAAAGCGGAAACACCTGAAGATATTTTCTCACAGATTAATGACGGTGAGCATGAACTTAAGCCACGTTATCCAATTGTTACGGTCATGGGCCATGTTGACCATGGCAAGACATCTCTACTGGATTATATTCGTGAAACACGTGTTGCCAGTGGTGAGGCAGGTGGAATTACCCAGCATATTGGCGCCTATCATGTTGAGACGCATGGTGGTATGACCTTCCTTGACACGCCGGGCCATGAGGCGTTTAGCGCCATGCGTGCGCGTGGTGCAGGTGCTACTGATATTGTTATTATCGTCGTTGCTGCTGATGACGGTGTAAAACCACAAACCATTGAAGCAATACACCATGCTCGCACTGCAGGCGTCCCAATTGTAATCGCTATCAACAAAATTGATAAGGAAGGTGCCGACCCTGAGCGGGTGAAGTCAGAATTGAGCTCTCATGATGTCTTTGTAGAGGATTATGGCGGGGATGTTATGTCAGTTGCCGTTTCTGCACATACTGGAGAAGGGGTGGATGCATTGCTTGAAAGTGTGCTGCTGACATCAGAGATACTGGAATTACAGGCCCCTGTAACAGGACCTATGAAAGGAATGGTCGTTGAAGCGCGACTTGATAAGGGCCGAGGTCCAGTGGCGACTGTTCTTGTACAGAGCGGGACATTACACAAGGGCGACATTGTAATTGCAGGTCAGGAAAGCGGAAAGGTGCGTGCCATGTATAATGATGCTGGCAGGGTAATCAAGCAGGCAGGGCCGTCAATCCCAGTCGAGCTGCTTGGTTTATCCGGTGTTCCTACGGCAGGTGATGAGGTGCTGGTGGCGAGTGATGAACGACAGGCGCGCGAGATTGCTATGTACCGCAAAAGTAAGGCCAAGGAATCGAAACTGGCACGCCAACAGGCAAGCAAGCTGGAAAACATTTTCCAGAATATGGAAGATTCGCAGAGCGAAAAGAAGACTCTCAATCTGCTGGTGAAGGCAGATGTGCAGGGTTCAGTGGAAGCGCTTAGCCAGGCATTGGAGAAAATGTCTTCTGATGAAGTCAAAGTCATTGTTGTTCATGGGATGGTTGGCGGTATTTCTGAATCAGATGTGAATCTGGCTCTGGCATCGGAGGCAATCATCATTGCTTTTAATGTCCGTGCTGATATGACCGCCAGAAAACTAATCGAAAATGAGGGTGTTGAGGTTTATTACTATAAGGTAATTTATGATGCAGTTGATCAGGTGAAGGCCGCTATTGAAGGGATGTTATCGCCCGAAATTAAAGAAACGATTACCGGTCTGGCAGAAGTGCGGGATGTATTCATGGTTTCAAAGGTTGGCGCGATTGCAGGTTGTATGGTGATCGAGGGTTCAATCAAACGTAACAACCCGGTTCGGGTATTACGGGATAATGTTGTTATCTTCGAAGGTAAACTCGATTCCTTACGCCGCTTTAAAGAGGATGTGAATGAGGTCAAATCAGGTCTTGAATGCGGTATCGGGGTGAAAAACTACAACGACATTAAGGTCGGTGACCAGATTGAAGTGTTTGAGGTCATCGAAACAAAAAGAACACTCGATTAGTTGTAATGCCTAGAGATTTTAGTCGTTCTGCTCGAGTCTCCGAAGTAATTCAGCGAGAGGTTGCCAATATCGTCCAGAAGGGTATGAATGACCCGCGTGCCGCCGCCGTCACTATTACCCACACCAGGATGACACGGGACATGTCCTCTGCACAAATTTATTTCGTCATGCAGGGCGAAAAACAGACAATTAAAGAAACTGAAAAAGTGCTCAATAAAGCTGCCAGTTTTATTCGTCATGAGCTTGCCGGCTGTATCGAACTCCGATACATCCCGAAATTACATTTTGCATACGACCATTCTATTGAACGCGGTCTGCGTGTCGGTAAATTGATTGATGACCTTATGCTCAATGAACAGGATAAAAATAAAGAGTGAGCAGACGTTCACAGCGCCAACTCGACCCGGTGGATGGCATCTTGCTGTTAGACAAGTGTCTGGGTATCTCTTCTAACAGGGCCCTGCAGCAGGTCAAACATCTGTTCAATGCCAGAAAAGCAGGCCATACAGGAAGTCTTGATCCTCTTGCCAGTGGTCTACTTCCGCTGTGTTTTGGAGAGGCGACTAAACTAAGCCAGTACCTGCTGGATTCCGACAAACGTTATCTGACCACCTTCAAGCTCGGAGAAACAACGACTACCTGCGATGGTGAAGGTGATGTCATTTCTCAGAAAACAGTGAACGTCTCCAGTCAGCAGCTAGAGTTAGTGCTGAATAAATACAAGGGTGTTATTAAGCAGGTTCCGCCTATGTATTCGGCATTGAAGAAAAATGGCCAGCCCCTGTATAAACTTGCCAGAAAGGGTATAGAAGTTAAACGCAAACCACGCTCAGTTGAAATCTTTGATTTATCACTACTGGCATTCGATGCTGAATTGCTTACTCTGGACGTCCATTGCTCTAAAGGTTTCTATATTCGTAGCCTTGCTTTCGATATTGGTGAAGGCCTGGGCTGTGGTGCACATGTCACTGAATTGAGAAGGACAGCTGCCGGTAAATTTGATGTCAGAGATGCAGTAAAACTTGAACAGCTGCAGGAAATGGACGATCAGCGGCGTCTGCAACAATTGTTGCCGGTAGATGCCGGTATAGACGATATGCCACGGGTTAGCCTTGCACAAGATGCCTGGCAGTATTTTAGACAGGGTCAAATGGTGCGTGCAGATGATGTTCCGCAAGCCGGCCTGGTGCGTGTGTATAGTGAAAATGGGTGTTTTACTGGTATAGGAGAGGCCCTGGAAGACAGGCAAATAAAGCCCAAAAGACTCCTCTGTACAAATAGTTAATTGGAAATATTTAGCTAATGATTATTAGTAAAAACAAGATGTAATAAAGTAAACTTAAAGTATATAATTGCTACATGTAGAGTATTTTAGAATCTACTAATTAGATAGCAGCCGTCATTGCACCCTATGGGTATTTCCTGCAGGATGGGGCTGCGCCACCATCCTTACGGCCACGATCACCGCAGCGCGGCAATCTCTTTGATTAGGATCAAACGGATAGAGATTTTTTCGTCTCTTCATTCCTCGCAATGACGGGCAACATAAGCTTCACTAAAATTCAGCATTTTACATATATTAGTATTGAGGAATACACGACACACAGGTAGAATACGCGGGTTTTATTGACTGTAACCAGTAAGGATCCAGTAAGGATCAATCAGAGAGGAAGAAAATGGCCTTGAATGCAGAAGCAAAGGCGAAGATTGTTGAAGAATATCAGACCGGAACAACAGATACCGGTTCGCCAGAAGTACAGGTTGCCCTGATGACCGCACGGATCACTGATTTGACCGGCCATTTTAAAGAGCATATCCATGATCATCATTCACGACAGGGTTTGTTGCGTCTGGTAAGCAAGCGTCGCAAGTTGCTTGATTATCTCAAAAGCCGCGATTCAGAACGTTATCGTAATTTGATCTCACGTCTGGGTCTGCGTAAGTAATCGTAGGTCTACTACGACACAACTCAGTGTAATTAAGTCAGCCGGACAGTATCCGAGTAGAGGGTGAATTTTGAAAAAGGTAAGCAAGTCATTTCAGTACGGTGAGCACACCGTTACGTTGGAAACAGGTGAAGTTGCACGTCAGGCCGATGCTGCAATTATGGCAAGCATGGAAGATACGGTTGTTCTGGTCACAGTGGTTGGTGCAAAAAGTACCCGTCCCGGACAGGATTTCTTTCCACTTACAGTCGATTACCAGGAAAAAGTCTATGCAGCCGGTCGTATCCCGGGTGGTTTCTTCCGTCGTGAAGGTCGCCCCTCTGAAAAAGAAATTCTAATCTGTCGTTTGATTGACCGACCTATGCGTCCTTTATTCCCAAAAGGATACATTAATGAAGTGCAAATCATCTGTACAGTCATTTCAATCAATCCTGATGTTGATCCCGATATCGTCGCTATGCTTGGTACCTCAGCGGCACTAGCCATCTCAGGACTGCCATTCAATGGCCCGGTCGGCTGTGCCCGTGTCGGCTACATCGATGGTGAATATGTACTCAATCCCGGTAATGAAGCACTGAAAAGTTCAGACCTGGATCTGGTTGTTGCCGGCACTGAAAGTGCTGTTCTTATGGTTGAATCAGAAGCTAAAGTGCTATCTGAAGAAGTGATGCTTGGTGCCGTCATGTACGGCCATGAACAATCAAATATAGCCATTAATGCAATCCGTGAACTGGCAGCAGAAGTCAATACTGAACCACGTGATTTTGTGGCATTTGAGAAAGATGAAGCACTGGCTGAAAAAGTGACAGCGATCGGTGCAGCAGGTTTTGAAGAAGCCTACAGCACAGCAGAAAAAATGTCTCGCCAGGATAAATGTTCTGTGGTTCGTTGCCAGATCATGGATGAGCTGACAACTGAAGATACAACGCCCGAAGATGCTGAAAAGATCTCCGGTGCCATTAAAGGCCTTGAGAAATCAATCGTTCGCGGCCGTATCCTCGATGGTCAGCCGCGTATCGATGGTCGTGACACGCGAACTATCCGTCCCATTACAATTCGTACCGGGGTATTGCCGCGTGCCCATGGCTCAGCCCTGTTTACCCGCGGTGAAACTCAGGCGCTGGTTGTCACTACACTGGGCACAGAGCGTGATGCACAGATTATTGATGCGCTGGAAGGCAGCTACCGCGACCCCTTCATGCTGCATTACAATTTTCCACCCTACTCGGTAGGTGAAACGGGTCGAGTAGGCAGCCCCAAACGTAGAGAAATTGGCCATGGTAAATTGGCCAAGCGTGCCATTGCCGCCGTCGTTCCGACTCTGGAAGAATTCCCATATGTGATTCGCGTGGTATCTGAGATAACAGAAAGCAACGGTTCAAGCTCGATGGCTACGGTCTGTGGAGCATCACTTTCTTTGATGGATGCTGGTGTAAAAACCAAAGCACCTGTTGCTGGTGTTGCCATGGGACTGATCAAAAACGGCGACAAGTTTGCCGTACTGTCAGACATCCTTGGTGATGAAGACCATCTGGGTGACATGGATTTCAAAGTAGCCGGCACCGCCGAAGGAGTAACAGCGCTACAGATGGATATCAAGATCGAGGGCATTACGCGCGAAATCATGGAAATCGCTCTGAGTCAGGCGAAAGAAGGCCGTGAACATATCCTGGGTGAGATGGCTAAAATCATTGAAGCTCCGCGCGAAGAAATGTCTGATTATGCACCGCGCATTATTACCCTGAAGATACCTACCGACAAGATTCGTGACGTCATTGGTAAAGGTGGCTCAACCATCCGCTCAATCTCTGAAGAGACTGGCGCCACGATTGACATTCAGGATGACGGTACGGTCAAGATTGGCTCAATCGACAATGCAGCCGGTCAGGAAGCGAAACGTCGCATCGAACAGATCACGGCTGATGTTGAAGTAGGAACAATCTATGAAGGCAAGGTTGCCAAGCTAATGGACTTCGGTGCTTTCGTAACGATATTGCCGGGCAAAGACGGTCTTGTACACATATCACAGATCTCTCACGAGCGAGTAGAGAAAGTCAGCGACAAGCTTACTGAAGGTGATGTGATCAAGGTGAAGGTGCTTGAGGTTGATCGTCAGGGCCGCATACGCCTGAGCATGAAGGCCATCAGCAATGATGATGCTGCCTGATTATTGATCAACATTTTCAAAGTGTTGTAAAAGGGTAGAGTGCACAAATTAAAAGAGCACCTGTATCAGACAAAACAGACCGTCAGCTGATTCACTTTGATTGATTCTGAGGTTGGGCTGCCCACTCGAGTATTTCAATGGAGATCGCGGCGGGTATTAATATTGACATCGCGATCATCATTATCAAGACGAGGGTCACCACCTCGTCTATCCTGTCGACGATCTGAGCGACGAATAGTTCCTGTTGCACCAGTTGGTCCGACAATATTGCGCCCACCTACTACGGGCACTGCCTCAATTTCCTGGGTGGGAGTTTTTTCTTCCCGGGTAGTTGTAGTCTCTTCTACCGTCGTAGTGGTAGAGCCATACCGATTCGTGGTTGTTGCAGTCGTTTCCTCTGTTTCGGCATGACTTGCTGTGATTACAAGCAGGCCGCTATAAAAAATTGTAAGTAGCAGGGTGCTTCTTTTAATATAACTTACCTTCATCAGGCGTATTCTCCTATTCTATCTGTATGGGAATCTTCTCACATCGTTTTTATAAACACAGCACAATACAGCTATCTATATACCTTTCATCGTCATGCCAGAACTGACAGGCACCGAGCCAACTGCTGAAATACGGTTTTCTAAAAGGTGCTAAATTATTGTAAAGTTCAGGCTTTCACAGAGCGAAACCTGCCAGTAAGCAGTGGTGTCTTCTTCTGTACGGCAGGTATTCTGAGTAACATCAGAATTGAGAATAAAGCGAAATAAAGTAAAGGCTCCCGTATATCAGACTTCACCTGCCAGATGAAATGCGTTACTCCAAGAAAGGCCGCCAGATAAACCAGGCGATGTAAATTTTTCCAGTTTTTACCCATCCTGCGAATCATAAACCGAGGTGATGTTACCGCCATGGAAAGTAAGATAAGGAAAGTGCTGAAGCCGACAATGATATAAGGATGCTCAGCAATATCTTCGACAATAAAAGGCCAGTCAAAATACTGATCAAGCCAGATATAGGTTAGAAAATGCAGACTGGCGTAGAAAAAAGTAAAAAGTCCCAGCATGCGGCGGAAGCGGACTAGTATTGCCTGTCCGGTCAGTCTGCGTAGAGGTGTGATGGTCAGGGTAATGACCAGGAAACGTAAGGTCCATATGCCGGTAGTATTGGTAATCATCTCAATTGGGTTAGCACCCAGTTCATCGTTCAAGCCACGAAATAGCAGCAGGGAAAATGGCACCAGAGCCACCAAAAAAACAGTTATTTTTGCCAATGCGATTTGTTTGTTGGTCATGGTAAGAATTAAAAGAATTTTTTCATATCAAGGTCTTTATACATGCTGGCTACCTGTTTCGCATAACCGTTAAACATTAGAGTTTTTCTTTTGCGAAACTCACCCAGGCGTCTTTCTCTCGATTGGCTCCAGCGTGGATGGTCGACCTCAGGGTTGACGTTGGCATAAAATCCATATTCTTTCGGGGCCAGCATCGCCCAGGTGGTTTCAGGTTGATTCTCGGTGAACTCAATCGAGACGATCGATTTGATACTTTTAAATCCGTACTTCCAGGGCACTATCAGGCGAATGGGTGCACCATTTTGATTAGGCATAACCTTTCCGTATAAACCAACGGCAAGTATGGCCAGCGGGTTCATAGCTTCATCCATGCGCAGGCCTTCGCGGTATGGCCAGTCCAGTCCGCTGCCGAACAAGGTGGGTTTCTGACCCGCCATACGCTTTGGATCATGCAGCGTTCTGAAGGAAATGTACTTTGCTTTTGATGTAGGTTTCAGATCCTTGATCAAGCTGGCTAGCGGGAAGCCGACCCAGGGCACAACCATTGACCAGGCTTCGACGCAGCGCAGACGATAAATACGTTCTTCCATCGGGTAGTGCTTGAGGATATCTTCCATATCAAGGGTCAGTGGTTTTTCTACTTCACCACTGACCGCAATGGTCCAGGGTTCAACCTTAAAGTTTTTGGCCATACCGGCTGGACTGGATTTACTGGTACCGAATTCGTAAAAGTTATTATAGGTGGTGACGTCCTTATATGGAGTCAGTGTTTCATCTGTATTGAAGGGGCTTTTTATAAGATTACTGAATTTACTGGCAGCGTGGCTGACTTTTTGTGTCGCCAGCATGGATGTTAGGCCCAGGCCACTAGCGAATGCCAGTGTGGCACCACCCTGCAAAAAATGACGGCGTGACTGGTAGACCTCTTTACTGGTGATTTCACTGGGCTTGATATCACAGAATTGTTCAATATCATTGGACCGCTTTATTAGCATGGTGTTTTCCTTATATAATTTGCGGCCACCTCTATGATTTCGTAGGAGTGTCGCTCCTACAGCATATGGCACCTCTCTAATAAAATGACACCAGGTGCCTGGAATGAGTTCCTTCGAGTGCCTGTAAATACCCGTACAGGTTATATCTTATTCTCGTTCCTGATCTCTGCATCAACATACTCATACCGGTTTTGTGTTTTTCAGGTGATGGTGCAGTAGTAACAGACTACTAAGTAATATTAGTGCCCCTGCCTGGTGACTGGCCCCGAGTACGACAGGGACTCTCAGCAACAGTGTCGAAATCCCCAGACCCACCTGTACTATGCCGGCAAACAGTACCAGGATTAGGAGGTTTTTAGTCTGCGAGGGCAGATCCAGTTTGTGGCTGTAGAAATAAAATCCGACTATCAGGAAGACACTTGTCAGGGCAAGCAGGCGGTGATTGAATTGTACTGTAACGGCATCTTCTAATGCGGACAGGTACCAGGGTGACAGGAAATAGACCCCGGGAGCAATCAAGGTATCACCCATAAGTAGAAAAGTATTGTATATCAGGCCAGCCTTGAGACCGGCGACAAAACCGCCTGATACCATAGTGATGATCACCAGTACCAGTAACATCAGACTTTTGCCTGTGAGTTTATCAATATCCATTGTATAGCCGGTAGCGGGTCTATCCTCTGCTAACAGGCCAAGAGCCACCCAGATGTATATAGCTGTAGATAGCAACAGCCAGCATTAGGTGAGCAGTAAGGCCGGTTGCCGGATGCCAGTCAACCATGGAAAGACCAGAGCCTGTCAAACGAGTTATGCTACCGATGGCCGCCATCAGAAAAATCAGCAGGCATATCCCCAATAACCAATGTGCAATTTTCAATGTTAGAATAACTATTTCGAGAAATCGGGCGCTAATTATAACAGCTTAAAAAGGCAGGTTTGAGTGAATAGAATGGTAACCATATATGGTTGTGGGTGAAAAATTTGCATGGGCGCATATACCCAAGACAGGCGGAGACAGTACACGTTTATTATTTCGTGGTGTCGATGACGGCAGTCTCCGGTTTATTGATGGTTCTGAAAAACATAATTCATTCAGGCAGGAAGGCATAGCTGGACTTAATCGGATATCAAACATCAGGCGGTTACCATCTTTATTAAAAAGCTGGGCTGTACACTACAGTCAACATAGCAAATGGAACACGGGAAATGAGGATAAGCCATTTACTCGTAAGCAACTTCTGCAGGGATTAGTCTGGTGGCTGGAGCCCTATGCTTCTGACTGGCGGCTGGTGAAGATCGACGAAGTAATTTTTGATTATTATGAACTGGATAGCATATATCACTGGATTCGTACTGAAAATTTACTGGTAGATTTCAGACGAATTATGAGTGTATATATTAATGTATCAAAGCTGGATGACGGTTTTATGTCAAATCAGGGCTCTTATCAACGGAAAATCCAGTTTAGCAGAAGTGAACTGAAACAAATCTATAGCAATTGTGGCAGATGGGCGCAACTTGAAGAAAAAGTATATGGAAATGTGCTTAGCTCAGATGCCCATTACAAAGAATATGTTGAGGAACATCGGAGCCTTTCTTTGATTTCAAAGCAGCTAAAACGAGTTTTCTACTGATGATTTATGTCCTGGCTGGATATGATTATTAATGAATTGGTGGCGGTGCCCATATGACTGAAGCAAAATTACTTATTGCACCTGACTGCCCGTATTGCGCCACGATGATGAATTTATTAGGAGACTTACTGAAAGAAGGCAGGATTGCTCGCTTATTAATGATCAATATTGTGGAGCAGCCTGATGAAGCCGCTAAACATAATGTGCGCTCAGTACCGTGGTTAAAACTGGGTGAGATGGAACTTACCGGGGCACAGACCCGCACAGATCTGGAGCATGCCATTGATATGGCAGTGAGCAATGATGGGCAGCAACGATTTCTTTTTGAACAGTTAAAAAATGGGCGGCTTGATGAGGTAGCTGCGCTTATAGAGCGTGATAAAAGTCAGCTGCCTGATCTCGTGGCATTGTTAAAAGGTAAAGAAGTACCAATGACCGTGCGTATCGGGGTAAGTGCTATCCTTGAAGGTTTGCAGGAGAATCCATCTGTACTTAATGGTATTTTACCTGAACTCCTTGAATTGTCAGCGTTTCCAGATGAGACGATACGCGCAGATGCCTGTCATTTTCTCTCACTCACAGGGGGAGATAAAGCAGTTAAACGATTACAGGAATGTACAAATGATGAATCGTCTATGGTAAGGGAAGTTGCAACGGAATCACTTGAGGATATTTTGAGTGATTGATGTTTAGTAATGTGTTTGCAGTTAGTATATGAATTCGGTGACCCCTTAAGCCTTTTTACTTGACAGTGCTGCCTCTGCTTAGGCAAACTGAACGCAAGATGTTAATAATCATTTCAATAAAATTCGTAAAGTTTCCGGTGCGCCATATCTGGCTGGTGTCCTGTGGCCTTTGCGTGCGAGAAACAATGTAATAGATATTTAGTATTACCACTAGCAGAGGCCACAGTTCCTGGAATTGTGGCCTTTTTTATTGCCAAAGAGGACTTACCGTGTCTGTACTGCTGTCATATATAACAGTTATCCTGATCTGGACTACTACGCCGCTGGCTATCAAGTGGAGTTCCGAGGGGACTGGTTTTATTTTTGCTGTTTCTAGCAGAATGGTCCTGGGTATACTTGCTGTTTTGTTGTCAACTGTCATATATTCATTTACGGCAATTAAGGTCAAACAGCACAATCAGGGCATACCTGCATTGACTATTACTGCAACAGGACTTATGTTTGCTATGCCGTTTTATATTTTAAGCTGGTATTTGATTGATGGTGATATTCCTGAGGTGATTGTTATTCGTGCTGGAATATCAATTCTGTATTTGGCATTTTTCGGGTCAGTGATAGGATTTGCTCTTTTTTTCTATATACTTAAGCATGTCAGCGCCATACGGGTGTCATTGATAACTTTGGTGACACCGGTAACGGCGTTATTGCTCGGAAAATATCTGAATGATGAGCCACTTGGCCTGCAAATTACGGCTGGTGCTATTCTGATATTAACAGGTTTGTCATCATATGAATTTGGTAGTGTTGCCAGATGGATTAAAGCTGATCCTGAGTGAGGTAGTGTAGTCGATCAGTGAAAAAAATATGGATAGTATTTAGCGATATCGCAAGTCAATGACTTTCTTCTCAAACAGGAAACAGACAATTCAATACACCTTTATGCGCGTGTTGATACCTTCGCTCGCCGTCACACTTATCGTGGTGGCTTTATTAGTTGTTCTGTATGAGAAACATTCAGCACAAAACAAGCTGCTTATATCACAGAATTCATTCCTGAGTCTGCTTGATCAGGTTTTACCTGATGATATCGGGAATTTTGATTCCACCAGTGCTGAAAAACTCTTGAAGGCTTTAGCTGTCAATAAGAATATTCAATTTATAGAGTTGAGTGATGGCTCCGGCAAAGTGATTGCCACAGTAGGACAGATTGATAGTAAGCAAGCTGCACCCAAATCAAGAATAATAAAAAAATCTACAGGGAATGGTGAGGAAAAAACAGCAGGTGTAGTTCACTATCAATTAGCACCTGCAAATTATCAGAAAACGGCCGTTGTTGAGATAATAAAGGCAGTCTTTCTGCTTGTTATATTACTCATAGTAATCGCTATAGTAATGCTTCGCGTCTATCGGCGGAATATAAATGCTCCTATTCACCGAATCATGGACGCCCTTATTGAAAATGCCAAAGGGGAAAATACGGTATTGATAGACTGGAAGAGCGATGATGAATTTGGCACCCTGGCTGCCGCCTTTAATGCTATGCAGCGCTCTCTTAATAAAAATCAGCGATTTTTGGTGGAGAGCGCACTGCGCTACCAGGATCTTTATAATAAAACGCCTGCACTGCTTTTTTCAATGGACACCAATGGGGTGATTATCGATGCCAGTGTGTATTTTTTACGGAAGCTAGGCTATAGAAAAGCATCCCTGATCGGGCTTACGCTATCTGAAATGGTTTGTGATAATTTCCCAGGCAAAGGCAACGAGGTGCCAGACAGGCTTGTTAAAGGCGGTCGTTTAGCTAATTTTCAAACCTGTATCAGAACGAATACCGGTGAGAAAATGGATGTTTTGATAAATACCATTTCTCTGCGTCCTGATAGTGATGATGAGACTGTTGTAACGAGTTTGTGCGTGATGACTGACATCAGTAAACAGGTACATGCTCAGGATATTGTTTTCAGGCAGGCGCATTACGATATAGTGACTGATTTACCAAACCGATTTTTCTTTTCTACCCGGTTTCGCTCATTACTTGATACTGCCCTCAGAGTGGAAAGCTCGGTCTCTGTGATTTTTATAGATCTTGACCGTTTTAAATGGGTCAATGATACATTTGGACACAGTGTTGGTGATGCATTGCTGGCAGAAGCAGGCACTCGAATAAAAGATGCAGTAGACATGAAATCACTGGTTTGTCGGTTTGGTGGTGATGAATTTATTGTTGCAGTACATAAGTCTCGCGAAGAAGTCCTGAAATCAAAGGTGGCGGAAAATATTCTGCGCACACTGGCAGATCCGTTTCGGATCCTGCAGCATGAGATCCACCTTTCAGCAAGTATTGGAATTGCCTCTTTCCCTTCCGATGGTGAGACTCCTGACGAATTGATCGGTGCAGCCGATACGGCGATGTACCACGCAAAGGATCGTGGTGGTGATGCCTGTGAATATTATGAAGGCGATATGCATGAGCGGATGGAGAAGCAGTTACATCTTGACAGCGTTCTTCGCACAGGGATTCAGGAAGAAAGATTTTCACTCGTTTTCCAGCCCATTGTTGATTTAAATAACAAGTCCAGTGAACTGTTTGAGGTTTTGCTAAGATTTGAACACCCGGATTTTCCAAATATTTCACCTACAGAATTTATCCCGCTGGTAGAAACGACAGGTCTGATCCGGTCGATAGGGCAGTTTGTTATACGTAATGCACTGCTGCACCTGCATGCCCTGGATAACCAGGGAGACAAGCGTTATAGCCTGACTATAAACCTGTCACCTCGTCAACTACAGGATGATACCTTTGTGCCCTTTTTAAAGAATCAACTGCAGTATTTTAAAATTAGTCCGAAACGAATTATTCTGGAGATTACAGAAAACAGTTTGATGGAAAACAATGTTAGAAGTGAAAAAATCCTGGAGCAGATACGTGTGGTGGGATGTCAGATAGCAATCGATGACTTTGGAACAGGATTCTCTTCTCTCAGTTACTTACGGCGCTTTGCTGTAGATATACTGAAAATTGATCAGGCCTTTATTCAGCGTGTGCCGGCTGATGAAGCCGACAGTAACCTGATTCGCGGCATCATAAATATGTCAAGAGAGCTTGGGATAGCTGTCATAGCAGAAGGCGTTGAAAAGAAAACACAGTATGACTTCCTGCTTGAGAGTGGCTGTGATATGGCACAGGGCTTCTACTTTAGCAGACCCGTTAAGCCAGAAGATATTTACAATAATATAATCAACTTCTGAGTTGAAGCGACCATCTTCTTAAAAAAAGGACTTGAGACTAAGGATGAAAGATGAGGGATCAACGATAAACATCATGGCAGTTGATGTTTTATCTATCTTTTTCCCTAATCTCACATCCTTCGTCTCAGAGAATCACGTCCGGTGACGCTATGAAATAAAAATGGAGCCTAAGAGCCCTCGAGAATATGGTTCGCCCATAAACTGGTCATATATTCTGATAAGCGATTCTGTGCCTGACGGGCACCGAGGTTATCAAGGTCTATCCACGACAGGGGCTGATCCTGATTGGCACATGAAAATACGGCCCGTGTGCGCTTACCTGTTTCAGGGTCTATTTGCCATTGCAAGCATTGTCCGCAAACACCTTTCATCATGCATTGCATCGGGCTACCGACGGTCCCTGTGGCATGCACACCGTCCTTGAATAGAGGTTTGAGGTCGTCTTTAAGTGAGCGTTGCATTGCTTTCAGTAGACCGGTAGAACCCATAATCATTATTTCATCCACATCAGACAACTTGATCAGGTTTTCTTCATTACCAGCAGTAAGATTACCGTTATTATAATCCTTGATTAGTTCGATGATGTTGGCTTGCTGGACACTGCTGTCCTGCTGGCGGCGACATTCAATCAGTGACTCAGAAGTACTGGCCCAGACGATCTGGTCTGCACATTGTTCCAGTTCGTCTTTAAAATAGATATCATCCTGACATCGAAACGATGCGAAAAATAGAACGCGGTTGCCCGCTGCACGCAGTGCCCTGCCCAGATCTATCATTACCGCAGCACCCCATGCTCCAGCAATGACCATGACAGTACGTTGATGCCCCAGTTTTGCAGGTGAGCCTGTTGGACCCATCAATACCAGAGGATCACCGGGTTTTAATTGTTCAGCGATGCGTGCATTGGCCCCATAGCGTAGTAGCAACAGCCGTACACAATCCCCATTCACACCGGCACCACTTACCGTTTGCAGGGGGATCTGCACACGTGTGTTGGCCAATAGACGACTGTACTTTTCAAAAGTCTGCAGGCGGAAAAACTGCCCGGGCTGAAAGTTCTTTGCAGCCATCGGTGCCCGAACCCACATTTCTACCACGGCAGGATGTGTGACATCAATACGATCGACTGTTGCAGATAGCTTGTGCTGGAATTCTGATGTGAAATTATCCATATTTTTCAACAATGGATCTTCCGTTTGCTGATCGAGTAATTTGATGATTTCAGGATAGGTGCGCTGGCTTGAGGCAATGGCCTTTACCACACTGCCGTGGAATACTGGGTGTGTGTCGCCGATAAAACTGATGCGCTTGTCATGGTACGCATAGGAGGTGAAAGGGCCAAACTCATCGGCCTTGCAGTTATCGGCTACAGCAACTGGCTGGACGCCTGAAGGGTGACAGATATGTGGCATAAAATGGTTACCGTCCATTTTGAAGCTGCCGGTGTATTCATTTTCATAAACAGTATTGGGCGATGCGCCAGCAGCCACCATGATTGCGCGTGCCGGAAGAATTTGTTCTTCGCTGTCCAGCCAGCGACCATCGGATTGTTGTTTTACTCTGCATCGTAGCCCTGCTACATGGCCATACTCATCAAGCATGGCTTCGACTGGTTCCACTCCCTCGGCATAGAAAATACCCTCCTGAAGAGCTTTGACGATTTCATCGTGGTTACGCAAATAGGCCGGTGACTCATTCAGGCCGCGGCGGTATGTCAGGGTGACACCTCCCCATTGTCGCAACAGGAGAAGAAAATCTGGTTTTTCCTTACAGTTGGCTGCTCGTTTTCTTTCTGTGGCAACGGCTTTGCCATGTTCGAGAAAGGTTTCGAGTATGCCCTGGTTTTCTTCATCCAGACCCGAAAAGATTTTCTCTCTGCCCATTTTATCTTCGAGTATGGTGTAACGCATGAGAGTCTTTTCGACCTGACGAATGTAATAGCTCTGCAGTTCAGTGGCTGTGTCGATAGCTGTCAGTCCACCGCCGATCACAACTGCAGGCAGACGTACCTGAAGGTTTGCCAGACTGTCGAATTTTGCCGCCCCAGTCAGCTGCAGAGCCATCAGGAAATCATTGGCCTGTCGCATACCGCGAGCAAGGCTGTTGATCATTGGTATGACCTTGGGCAGCCCGGCTCCATTGGCTATGCTGATATGTTCGAAGCCTTCATTCCAGGCATCATCTATGGTAAGTGTGCCGCCAAAACGGACACCACCGGAGAGGCCGACATTTTCCCGTCTTGCCAGGCTGATATAAATCAGCTTTAGAAAATTTTTATCCCAGCGTACAGTTATTCCATATTCGGCTACTCCACCGAAACCTGACAGTATTCGATCGTCCAAAGATTCTACAATGCTGGAATAATGGCGTATGGGTGATGTCAGTAGATGTTCATCCAGCGGCTCAAGTTTCAAGCCGTCTATACCGGTGACATTGCAACCTGCCATACTGAGGTGATGTGTCATGGTAAAACCAGCTGGTCCCAGGCCGACGACCAGTACGCGGCGTTTGTTATTCTCTTCTGGTAGATATTGTTCCTGTCGCAAAGGGTTCCAGCGTACCAGCAACAAGTAGATCTCTACACCCCATGTCAGTTTCAGCACGTCAGTAAGGATACCGGTTTCAACTTCCGGGGTGTTAACAGGATCCTGTTTCTGATAGATACATGCCTTCATGCAGTCATTACAGATACGATGGCCGGTAGCAGGCAGCATAGGATTATCACGCGCCACCATGGCGAGTGCAGCAATATCATGGCCGTCGCGTTTGAGCAGGTGCATCTCGGAGATCTTTTGCCCTAAAGGGCAACCTGTCAATGTTTCGCCCAGCGGGTTAACGCGAAAGCCCGAGTCGGGATCCTTCTTATTTTCCGGGAAACCCCGAGAGCAGAAATCACCGTCATGGTCGTGGCAATAGATGCAGTAATTCACCTCACCCATGATCTGACGCAGGTTCATCCTGTGATCGGTGAGGCAGAATCCGTCACGTTTTACATAAGTTTCAGGTTTTGCCTGGCGTCTGCCAACAGGATCATTGCTGATGTCTTCCAGCGGGACCAACTGGGCATAATTGATAAGCGCCGGCAATTTAAAACTGATCCAGTTTTCAAAGATATCGGTAGCCGCATTATTTTTTCGGATATGGATGATCCATTGTGTTAGCCGCCTGATGTCCTCCGCAAATTTTTCAGTATCCTCAAGTAAGCCAACGGCATACTGAGAAACAGCAAGTTCTCTGTCTTCGCTGCTGTTTATCTGTTGACTCAGCCACAGATCGAGTTCTGTATAAGAAATATCCATTTCACCACGATATCGGCGTGAGCGGCGCTGGATGAATTGTTTTTTAAATACATGAATTGCTTTTTCGTTGGTAATACGTTTGCGAGATGCTTTGGTTTCATTTTCGATACCGAAGTTCAGTACAATGAATGCTTCGATATGTGGCGCCAGTGCAAGGAGAAATTCACTCAGCTCTATTGTAGTGAAATTTGTTTTTTGCTGACGGTAGGAGAGTAAATTCGTGTGCAGCGATGGATCCTGTTCAGCCAGTACAGACAGAAATTCCTGGTCAAATTTCTTCAGCCCTACAACTGTATTCAGAGTATCAAAGGAAAGATCAGCGATTTTTTCAGAGCTGGATGAATTCATAAGTAGATCGCAAAGTTAGTATTCCGGTGATTATAACTGATGTTCTACTCTAAAAGACCTCGTTATCCGTAGCATTGGCGATTAGAGTTTTCGCCTGGAATCAGGCCAGCGACTTACTGGCTATTTCAAACACATCACGGGAAAGCCCCTGGTGTGCAAGAATGGTTTCCAGTGCCTGTTTCATCAGTGACTGTCGCTCACCATCCATGCGTTTCCATCGAGTAAGAGGCGTTAATAATCGGGCAGCAATTTGCGGGTTCAGTGCATCGAGCTCTATTATATGGCCGGTCAGAAATGTGTAACCATCACCATTCGCAGCATGAAACTGGGCCTGGTTTGCGCCGCAGAAACTACCTATCAGGGCACGCACCTTGTTTGGGTTTCTGATATCGAACGCGTCGTGCCTTGTCAGCTGCCGGACTTTGTCGAGAGTCCCGGGCAGACGGGACATGGCCTGTACTGATAGCCATTTGTTCACTACCAGGACATCCATCGACCATTTTTCGTAGAATGACTCCAGTGCCTGATTGCAGGCATCACAGTCGTGGTTGGACAGGGCAATCAGTGCGCTCAGACTGTCGGTCATGTTGTCCGCCCGCTGATAGTGGTTCAAACAAAGCTCTACATATTTACTGTCAGGCAATTCCATCAGGAATGACAGAGACAGATTGTGCAATTTTCGTCTGGCAACATCCTCAGCATTAAAGCTGTATGTCGTATCGATTTCTTTTTCATCTGCAATAACGCTGAACTGGTTTTCCAGTTTTTGTGCAAGCAGTTCAGTGAAGCGGCGGCTTGCACGATGTATGCCTTCAACATCTACTGTTTCCATGTTGTCGGCAAGATAGCTTTCACCCGGCAAGGTGAAAATCCCGGCGATCAGAGCCTGATCCAGTGCCGAATTACCGAGAACCTCTGCAAATGCATCGAAGATGCTGTCTGGAACCTGATAATTTTTATCCGCTATCAGTGCCTGCATCTGCCCCATGGCCAGTTGCTGACCGGCTTCCCATCGATTAAACGGGTCGCTGTCGTAGCGCAGCAGAAAGCATAGTTCTTCCGGTGGCCGCTTGCTGGTGATACGAACCGGTGCGGAGAAGTTTCGCAACAGGGAAATTCGCGGACAGCTGTTCCCTGTTTTGAATATGAAAGTTTCCCTGTTGTTGCGTATATCCAGTGTCCGGGTACCTGCAGCGGGGGTATCATCTTCGCTGGTCAGTTGCACGGCAATGTCATTGCCATCTTCATCGAGCAGGCCGATTGAGAAAGGGATATGCAGGGCCTGTTTGTTCGACTGGCCGGGGGTGTCATGCGTATGCTGGCTCACCTCAAGTCTCAGCTCAGCTTTCTTTTCATCAAACTGTGTACTGACCTCAAGTTCTGGTGTACCTGCCTGGCTGTACCAGAGACGAAATTGTCCCAGATCCTGCTTGCTGGCATCTTCAATTGCCTTGACGAAATCATCAGTAGTTACCGCCTGGCCATCGTGGCGCTGGAAATAAAGTTCCATACCACGGCGAAAGGCATCTGGGCCGATCAGGGTATGCATCATGCGGATGATCTCAGCACCTTTGCGGTAGATGGTTGAAGTATAGAAGTTACTGATTTCTATGTAATTATCAGGTCTTACCGGATGCGCTGTGGGGCCATCGTCTTCAGGAAACTGATAGCTGCGTAGTATGCGCACTTCTTCAATGCGTTTGACTGCACGTGAGTTAAGGTCTGCACTAAACTCCTGATCACGAAAAACTGTTAAACCTTCTTTCAGACTCAGCTGAAACCAGTCACGGCAGGTGACACGGTTGCCCGTCCAGTTATGGAAATATTCATGACCAACTATGGACTGTATACGGTCATAGTCGGCATCAGTCGCCGTGTCGGGACGGGCCAGTACGCAGGCGGTGTTAAAAATATTCAGACCCTTGTTTTCCATCGCTCCCATGTTGAAATCATCAACAGCCACGATCATAAAACAATCAAGGTCATATTCAAGGCCAAATACCTCTTCATCCCAATGCATGGCCTGTTTTAATGAGCGCATTGCGTGATCGGTTTTGCTACTATTGTGAGGTTCGGTATAAAGCTTCAGTACGACATCACGGCCTGAAGCTGTACGGTAGCTGTCTTCGAGAACAGTTAGTGGACCAGCAACCAGTGCAAACAAATAGCAGGCCTTTGGGTAGGGGTCTTCCCAGTATGCCCAGTGACGATTGCCATCACTGTCACCACTATCCACAAGGTTGCCGTTTGAAAGCAACACGGGATAGTCGGTTTTGTCAGCGATTATGCGGGTGCTGAAGCGTGCCATGATATCTGGTCGGTCAGGAAAATAAGTGATGCGCCGGAAACCTTCGGCTTCACATTGTGTGCAGTACATGCTGCCGGATTTATACATGCCTTCGAGTTTGGTGTTTGACTCGGGTTTGATGGTGCAGACAATTCCGAGGGTGAATTGACTCGGTAATGAAGTCAAGGTCAGCTCATCAGCTGTCAGCAACAAAGTAGAAATGTTCCGAGGGGTATCATTAACAACGACAGAAATAAGTTCAAGTTCCTGCCCATTGAGTACCAGAGCCGCAGATTCTGAAACCCCGATACGGCGACGAACCTGCATGCGAGAAGATACTTTCGTCTGGTCTTGCTGCAGATCAAATTCAAGATTAACCGTGTCAATCAGATAATCGGGTTGTTGATAGTCTTTCAGATATATAGCTGAAGGGGTGGCGTCGCGCATTGATGTATTCCTGACAAAGACTGAAAAAATTATTTCACCACAGAGGACAAGGAGGACACAGAGGTTTTTACGGTGGTTTTTTCCTGTGCCCGCGTCGATACAAAGCTGAATCAGGTAAGGATTTTACATAATTAATAAAAGGTTTTCTCTGTGATCCCTGTGGCCCCTGTGGTAACGAGTTGTTATCTTTCAGATTTTGGGACACGCAAAGCTTTCTTTCGCTCATGCTCCAGCAGTAGTTTTTTGCGAATACGTATGCTTTCTGGTGTTACCTCAACCAGCTCATCATCATTGATGAATTCCAGTGCCTGTTCCAGTGTCAGTTTAATGGGTGGAACGAGATCAATTGCTTCATCGGTGCCTGAAGCACGGACGTTGGTCAGTTGCTTGCCTTTCAGTGGATTGACAACGAGGTCATTTGAGCGTGAATGTATACCAATTATTCTGCCTTCATAGACTTCTGCTCCGGGTCCGATGAAAAGGCGGCCGCGTTCCTGCAGGTTGAACAGTGAAAAGCCAAGACTCTTACCGGTACCATTCGCAATAAGCACACCATTCATGCGCTGACCAATTTCGCCAGGTTTAACCTTGCCATAATGATCAAACACATGGTGCATCAGCCCAGTGCCCTGGGTGGATGTCAGAAATTCAGTACGAAAGCCGATTAGTCCGCGTGCGGGAATAATATAATCCAGTCTGACACGACCACGCCCATCGGGCTGCATGTCTGACAGCTCCCCTTTGCGTTCGCCGAGTTTCTCCATGACGGTGCCCTGGTGCTCAGCCTCTACATCGACCGTTAGCATTTCATAGGGTTCAAGTTGCTCTCCATCAACTTCATGGATGATGACGACAGGTCGAGAGACTCCGAGCTCAAAGCCTTCGCGCCGCATATTTTCAATAAGGATAGAAAGATGTAATTCACCACGGCCAGAGACACAGAATTTATCCGGATCCGGGGTGTCTTCAACGCGTAGGGCAACATTATGCAGTAATTCTTTCTGCAGGCGGTCACGTATCTGGCGGGAAGTAACATGTTTACCTTCCCTGCCGGCAAAAGGTGAATTGTTGACCTGGAAAAACATGCTGACAGTGGGCTCATCCACTGACAGTGGCGTGAGGGCCTCGACATTCTCCGGGTCACACAGGGTGTCCGAAATATATAATTCATCCATACCGCTGAAGGCAATGATATCTCCTGCCTCAGCTTCTTCAATTTCTGTGCGCTGCAGGCCATGCAGCCCCATTATCTGCAGCACACGACCATTACGTTGTTTGCCTTCACTGTCGATGACCCTGACCGGGGTATTGGGATTCAGCTTGCCGCGTGAAATACGTCCTATGCCAATGATACCCTTGTAGGAGTCGTAATCCAGGGCGGATACCTGAAGCTGCAGAGGGCCATTGATGTCGACATCAGGGGCACTGACATGATCAATGATCATCTGAAACAGGGCGTCCATATTATCTGTCTTAATATCCGGGTCGAGAGAGGCATAACCATTAATGGCTGAAGAATAGACGACCGGAAAGTCAAGTTGTTCATCAGTGCCGCCGAGGCGGTCAAACAGGTCAAAGGTCTGATCTATGACCCAGTCAGGTCGTGAGCCATCACGGTCAATCTTGTTAATGACCACGATAGGCTTGAAGCCCATATTAAAGGCCTTCTGAGTAACAAAGCGAGTCTGTGGCATTGGGCCTTCCACTGCATCGACCAGCAGCAGTACTGAATCTACCATCGATAACACACGTTCTACCTCACCGCCAAAATCAGCATGGCCCGGAGTATCTACAATATTAATCGTATGTCCACCCCAATCAACAGAGGTGTTTTTAGCCAGAATGGTAATTCCGCGCTCTCGTTCAAGATCGTTAGAGTCCATAGCACGCTCGGGTGCATGTTCACGTTCACCAAATGAACCTGATTGCTCAAGCAACGCATCAACAA